>JBCCJK010000025.1 GCA_039027815.1 Verrucomicrobiota bacterium | reverse complement strand
TGCCATTGATTTGGTCTATGCCGCTGAGCAGGTCTCGGTTACTCTCCCAAGTGTAGTCCCGGGTTGTGACGGCGTTGGTCTGGTCGCCGTTGATGTTGTGGCCTATGACGACTTTGTCGATCAGGCCGTAGCTGTCGGCTTTGCTGCTCGCTGTCATCGGGGAGGATGACTTTGGTGGTGAGGCCGGTGGCGATGTCGATCTCCATTTCGCTAATCCCGGTGCGGGCGTCGGTCATTTCGTCACGAGAGACCGGAGCGGATTCAGCAAGAGTCCGGTTGTGGTGAACTGTCCCTTATACCAAATCCAAGAAACCTTTGGACGATAGGATGTGATGGGGTTGGTAATTGAGGCAGCCTGTGGCTGCGGGAAGAGGCGGGGCGGGCGTCCTTTGGCTTCTGGCGGCGTTGGTCGGGTCAGGCAGGACCCCGGTCCAGCCTGACCACTCCCGCCTTGCCAGAACCCAAAAACCGCTCCGCTATCGTCCAAATCTTTCTTGGATTTGGTATTAGAGTTGATCTGCGAGTAGGGGATCTCTTCAGGGGAGGTCCTCTCCTTCAGCTTGGATCGATGGGTCTTCGGCTTCTTTGTCGCGCTGCTTGGCCTTCTTGCGCAGCCAGGATACCAGGACTGCCGCCAGGATGAGCACGCCGAGGCCGATCACGAGCGGGGCGGCTTCGCCTTCGAGGAGGCCTTGGCCGGTTTTCAGGAAGGCGAAGGCGTAGAGGGCTTGCGGGGGAATCGAGAGGAGGAGGTAGGGCCAGAATGGCACTCGCAGCACCCCCAGCACGATGTTCTGGAGAAAGAAGGGAATGCCGGGCGTGATGCGGAAGACCACGAGAAAGCGCAGGAGGTCGCCTTGGCTGAATTCAGGCAGTGTGATTTTCCGCCAGGCTAGCAATCGCAGCATAAGTTTTCTCCCCGGGTGGGCCGAGACGAAGTAGGCCCAGCTCATGCAGAGAGCCTCCGCTACCAGGATCAAGCTGTAGGCGGGTCCGAAGCCGAGTTGCGCGATCAGGAGCGGGCCGAAGAAGGCCAGGGTCAAGCTGATGGGGAGGGGAAGGGCTGGCAGGAGGCAAAAGGCCAGGAAGATGAGGGCGGGGGAGTCGCCCATCCCCGTCCAAAGCTCGCGGATGGTGTCGAGAAAAGGGTTCATGCGGCGGCCGCTCCGTGAAATTGGGCCCATTTGTGTTTCCAAGCCGGGAGAGCCGCTTGGATTTCTTCCTTCCGGCGGGTGGGGCTGAGTTCCCAGACCATGGGGGCGTCGGGTCGGATTTGGGGGAGGAGCACGTCGTAGTCGATATGGCCAGTGAGGGGCACGCGATGATCGCGGAGAGGCCAGCGGACGTCGTGGAGGTGACAGCCCACCAAGCGGTGGGCCACCTTGCCGAGCCACTGCTCATGGTTGAGGAGGGAGAGGTTGGCCTTGCGCTGGACGTGACCGAAGTCATGCCAGTAGCCGAGCCACGGGGAGTCGAACTCTTCCAGAAGCTGGATCATTTCCGGTTCGCTGGGGACGTCTTGGTAGTGGCTTCGGCTTTCAATGCCGAGTTGGACGCGATGTTCTTCGGCGTGGGGGAGGAGGAGTTCGAGCGCTTTGCGGGCGCGGTTGAGGTAGAGGGGGCTGAGCTGCTCGCGCTGTTTGATGAAGTCGAGCTTCTTCTTCACGAATTTGCGCGAGTTCAAGCGACCCCGCTGGACCATGGCCTCCAGCTCCTGGCTGAGCGCGGCCAAGGGAGTGCTGCCCATGTGGAGGACGATGTATTCGGCGTCGACTGAGGCCGCGAATTCGATGCTTTTGAAGGTGTGCTTGAGGGCGCGGTCCCGCTCGTAACGGTTCTTGCTCGTGAATTCATAGCAATCCGGCGCATCGATCATGACTTCGACCGGAGAGGGAATGAAGTTGTGGACTCCAGCGACTCGATAGAGCCCTTCCCGGTAGGCCTTTTCCACCCCGGGGAGGAGGGTGATGCGCATGCCGTGGCTGAGCTCGAGGGTGTCAAAGCCTAGCTCGAGGATTTCCTCGACCATGGGCTCGCCTTCTTGGTGGCGACCCGCATTCCAGCAGGTGGAAAAGGCGAGCATGGGGGGAGGGAGAAGGTTAGGTTTTGGATGGGGGAGTGGCTTTCACTCGGAAGGAGTCAGTTCGGCCTCCACGCGCTCGATCTCGCTGCTGAGACTGTCCCACTTGCTATAGAGCGTTTCCGTCTCTTGGGCCACTTCCTGATAGCGTTGAGCGAGGACTTTGCCTTCTTCTTGGCTCTCCCATTGGCTGGGGTCGTTCAGTCGTTGCATCACTTGGCCGCGCTGGCTTTCCAATTCCTCGATCCGTTTTTCGACTTGGGCGAATTCGTTCTCGAGCGGCTTGAGCTTGCTGGAGCGGAGTTGGCGGCGCTCGGCTTCCCGGCGTTTTTGTTCCTTGCGGCTCAGGCTCGTGGGGGGGTTGCCATTTTGGCTGACTGAGCTAGACGGGGCTGGCTGGGAGGCGCTGCGGCTGGTCCGTTCGGCCTCGCGCGCTTCGGTTTCTTTTTTTTCAAGGTAGTCGGAGACATTGCCTAAGAAGAGTCGAGGGGCGCGGCCGGGAGCGAATTCCAGGACTTTGTTGACGACGGGATCGAGGAAGGCGCGGTTGTGACTCACGATGGCGTAGCTGCCCGTGAAGTCCTGGAGGGCGGTCTGGAGGACTTCTTGAGAGCGCATGTCGAGGTGGTTGGTGGGCTCGTCCAAGATCAGGAAATTGCTGGGCTCCAGGAGCATTTTCGCGAGAGCCAGGCGCGAGCGTTCTCCGCCACTCAAGACGCTGACGCTCTTGAACACGTCATCTCCCCGAAAGAGAAACGCGCCCACGAGGGTGCGGGGGTTGACGGTGCTCCCGCGAGGCACGGACTGCTCAATGGTTTGGAGGACGCTCAGATGGGGGTCGAGGGAGTCGGCATGGTCCTGGGAGTAGTAGCCGATTTCGACTTTGTGCCCCGGTTTGCGCAGGCCAGCAGTGGGTGTCTCACGACCACTCAGCAAGCGGACGAAGGTCGATTTGCCAGCGCCGTTCACACCGACGATGGCGAGGCGGTCGCCTTTTTGGATCTCCATTTCGATGTCTTGGAAGACGGTGAGTTCGCCGTAGCGCTGGGTGACTTTTTCCAGTCGCACCATAACGTGGCCACTGGCGGGGGCCTCCGGAAAGCGGAAGCCAACCGAGCTTTCCTCTTCTTCGATTTCGATGCGCTCGATTTTCTCGAGCTGCTTGATGCGGGACTGGACCTGGGAGGCTTTGGTGGCCTTGGCTCGGAAGCGTCGGATGAAGTCCTCGGTTTTTTCGATCTCGCGTTGCTGCGCTTTGTAGGCTTGCAGGAGCTGTTCTTTGCGAGCGGCGCTTTCGCGGAGGAAGAAGGAGTAGTTGCCGGCGTATTCTTCGATCCGTCGGTTGAGGAAGGCGAAGGTCCGTGTGGTCAGCGAGTCCATGAAGGATTTGTCGTGAGAAATGAGGAGGATGGCCCCGGGGAAACTCACGAGGTAGCGCTCCAACCAGATCTGGGAATCGAGGTCGAGGTGGTTGGTGGGTTCGTCTAGGAGGAGGATGTCGGGGGCTTGCAGGAGGAGTTTGGCCAGGCCGATGCGCATTTGCCATCCCCCTGAGAATTCCGAGGTCGCGCGATCGAGGTCGCTGTGGCGGAAGCCGAGGCCAGTCAGGATGGTTTCGATTTGCGGTCGGACCTTGGCGAGATCGTAGCCGTCCAGTTGGAGTTGCAGCTCGCCCATGCGATGGAGGAGATCGTGGTAAGCGCTCGTCTTGGAGTCCAGCTCTTCCAGGTCCTGTCCCAGGACCTCGATTTTGGCCTCGATGTTTTTGACCGAAGCAAAAGCCGACTCGGCTTCCTGGTAGACCGACTTCTGAGCGAGCTGGATGCCTTCTTGCGGGAGGTAGCCGATGCGGAGGCCTTTCTTGGCGTGGAGCTTTCCGGAGTCGGGAGTGAGGGCCCCCGCCAGGATTTTCATGAGAGTCGATTTGCCCGCTCCATTGGCACCCGCGCAGGAAATCCGGTCGCCCGGCCGAATCACGAAGGAAAGGTCCTTCAATAACTCACGTCCGGAGAATTGAATGGAGACGGAATCGACAGCCAACATGTTGGGGCGACTGGAACCCTTGGCAGGAGGGCGGGCAAGAGCGAAATGGGAAGGAGGCTGGGGGCCCGGGACAGGGGGAGAAAAAAGGAGAAAACCCTCCTTGCGGCAAAGGTCTTTGGTGCTAGATACTCAGCCCTCCCGCGGCCAGCCGTCGTGGGAACTGTGTCTCAGGGCGGAGCGAACGAACGCAAAGCGGCGTTTTTCCGGGATGAGGCACCCCCAACCATCCCTGCATTTTCGATGAAAGTCAGATCTTCTGTAAAGCGCATGTGCGAATCCTGCCAAATCATTCGGCGGAAAGGAGTGGTGCGTGTGATTTGCAAGAACCCGCGCTGCAAACAGCGCCAAGGCTGACCTCTACCTCCTTCTCTCATGGCACGAATTCTTGGTAACGAAATCCCGAACGAAAAGCGCATCGAAGCGGCGCTGCCTTACATCTACGGTATCGGCCGAACGACGGCCGCTCGCATTCTGGCCCTGGCTAATGTCGATCCCGGGGTCCGAGCAGGGGAGCTGAGCGAGGACCAGATCTTGGCCATCACCAACGTCATCGGCGGCTCCGACATCCTGATTGAGGGCGATCTCCGGCGGGAGCAACAAGTGCACATGAAGCGCCTGCAATCGATCAACTGCTACCGGGGGATCCGCCACCGCCGCGGCCTTCCGGTTCGTGGGCAACGGACCTCAACCAACGCCCGCACTCGCAAAGGCAAACGCCGCACCGTGGGCGTGATCGCGAAGAAGTAATTTGGAAACGACCATGTCAGACGAACCAAAGAAACCCGAAGCCGAGGAAAAGGACGAGACGACCTCCGCCCCCGAAGCCGCCCCCGTGGCCGAGGCCACCGCAGAGACTCCAGAGGCTCCCGCCAAGCCGGCCGAGCCCGCTGCGGAGGAGACGGCCGCCGCTCGCAAGGCCGAGGAAGATAAGAAGAAGGATATTTTCCTGAGCCTTGACCCGGACGCCGCCAGCCAGCCGAAGATCCTCAAAGCCAAGAAGAGCAAAAACGTCCATACCGGGATTGTCCACGTCTTGGCGACTTTCAATAACACCCTCGTTTCGGTCACGGACGCCAATGGCAACTGCATTGGCTGGGCCAGCGCCGGCAAAATGGGCTTCAAAGGGTCTCGTAAGAGCACGGCTTATGCGGCTCAGGTGGTTTCTCAAGATGCTTGCCGTCAAGCCATGAGCCATGGCCTGAAAGAAGCTGAGGTCCGCGTGAAAGGACCGGGTTCGGGTCGCGAATCCGCGGTCCGCGCCGTCCAAGCGATCGGCATCGAAGTCACCGCCATCCGCGACGTCACTCCCATCCCCCACAACGGCTGCCGCCCGCCCAAGGCCCGGCGCGTCTAATCCCTTCCGCTTTCTTCACCATGGCACGTTACACCGGACCCAGAGAACGCATCAACCGTCGCTTCGGCATGGCTCTTTTCGGGCCTTCCAAGGCGCTCGAGCGCCGCAGCTACGGACCAGGCCAGCATGGCCTCCGCAACGCCCGCAAAAAGAACTCGGACTTCTCCCTTATGTTAGCGGAGAAACAAAAGCTTCGTTTCCAGTATGGCATCATGGAGAAGCAGTTTCGGAAGTATTACGAGACCGCTGCCAACACCCGTGGGGTGACCGGTGAAATCCTATTGCAACTTTTGGAAACCCGCCTGGACAATGTGGTCTTCCGGCTTGGCCTCGGGAACACCCGGCGGGCAGCTCGTCAATTTGTCGGTCACGGGCACATCTTGGTGGACGGCAAACGCGTCGACATCCCGTCCTACCAGGTGAAGCCCGGCCAGAACATCGCGGTGCGAGAAGCGGCCGGCTCCCAACAACTCGGGATGCGCCTCATGGATCAGTCCCAAGCTCGTCCGCAGGTGGATTGGTTGACCGTGGATCGCGAGAAATTGACGGCCAAGATGGCCCGCCTCCCCATTCGCGAGGACATCGATCCGATCGTGAATGAGCAGTTGATCGTGGAGTTTTACTCCCGCTGATCGGACCACCAGATTTTTTCAAGAAGCGCTGATCGACTCCAGTTCGGTCAGCGCTTTTTGGTAGCTGCATTGGGCGAAGTAGTGGCGGAGTTGCCCGGTGATTTCGCGCCCATGGGTCTGGACGAGCTGGTCGATCTCCTGCGAGATGGCGCCTAGGGCTTGCAGTTGCCCCTCGGGATCGCGTTCCCGAAGCTCCTGATCTCCGATGAGGGCAAGTCGCCTTCGAAGCGCTTTCGCCAGGATTTCTGCGGTTTCCTTCTGCATGATGAGCAGAGGGGTATTCGAGGATGGGGGAAGCTGCAATTTGAGAAGCCGGGCGGCAGCGAGAGTCCGCGATTTTTTCCATTCACCGTTTGCCACGAGGGAGCCGTCGATGCTAACGCTCTCCTTCCGCGTACGGGTGTCTCCTTCGCGGCGCGAGTTTGCCCTGCCATGAGTCCTGACCGAGCGACCCTCAACCTCCTGAATTCCTTTCCCCCCTCCGTTCGCAAAGAAGGCGAGTTTCTCCAAAAAGAGGGCGCGGTCGGGACCATCTTCGGGGACGGGCGCTTTGTTCAAGCCAAGGTCCAGTCCGATCAACTCTACCGGGTCAATCTCCGTTTGGAAGCGGGCCGCTGGGTTTGGGAGGTGGAGCCCGAGCTGCCACCGCACTCGGAAATCGCGGTCTGCGCGGCGATGTATGAACGGGTCGCGCGGGGAGAAGACCTTCCAGAATCTCCCAACGAAATCGGCGAGCAGGACCTCGGTCAGCTCTTGGAGGAAAAGCTTGATCGGCCGCTCCATGAACGGGAGGAGGCCTACGTGGAGAAGGTGGAAAAGCGCTATCGCCGCTACGAGCTGGATCAGGAGATTTTCGACAAGGACCTCGTCCGACTGAGCGCGAAGTGGGAGATCGCGAGCTATGACCCCTTGGACCTGTGGCCGACCGCGCCGGCTGACATCATCGAGTTCTGGAACTACGTGGCTTACGCTTTCGACAAAGCAAGGGTGCCGTTTCCGCCCTTCATGTCAGCCATCACCGACTTCGAGGCCACCAAGGACCGGATGGCGGCCTGGGAGCGGAAGAAGGACATCGATGAGTGGGAGGGAATCCGCTCGGCCGTCAATCGCCAGCCCAAGCCCCCCCGCTCCAAAAGATCCGTCCTGCGACTGATGGTGACGCCGGACGATGTCCGGGTCCTCTTGCAACAGGGAGAGGAGGCCGCCGCCTTTGTGGAGGTGGATCAGGAGAGCCAATTCACTGAATTGGATGAAGGCTGGGACAAGGGCCTGGTGCGCTTTGATGCGGCCTCCGAAATCATTTGGGCTTCGCTCAGTGAATATTGGCGAGAGAAGGGAGGCACCCGGGTCGACCTGAACTCGGCCGAGGGCGCCAGGCTTCTCAATCGACTTTGCTTGGAAGAGACGACCCTTCGTCACCTGGTCTCCTTAGACGAACGGCCGATCGAATTTGATCCGCGCCGCCTCCAGTGGGAATGCACCGAATCCCAGGAGCGCCCGGGATTTTATGGCTTGCAGCTTTCTCTGGATGACGGGGAGCCGCTCTACCACTCCGTCCGCCTGCTACCCGGACCGGAGACACTCTATCTGGCGGATGAGGTGGTCTTGCGCGGGCCGCGACCTTGGATGTGGGAGCATTCCGGTTCGACGGAGGTGGCGTCCTTCTACGAGGTCCCCCAAGAGATCATTGAGTCCGAAGATGGCTTGGAGTTCCTCGCGCGGGTTGGGGCGGACCTGCCAGAGGCGCTCCAAGCGCGGGTGCGAGAGGCGGAGCTGCGCTTGACCATCGCGGCGGAGCTGACGAAGGAACTGACCCGGGCCGAGAGTGAGCACGTCATGCTGCGTCTGTTGGCGGAAGAGCCTTCGGGTCGTCGCCGCGAAGTTTTGCGCAGAGACGGCTGGAGTGTCGAGCATTCGGAAGCGCCCGAGGGCGATGCCATCGCCCGCTACCAACGCGACCTGCTGGATGAGTTTCCGGAGCGCTTGCAGCCCCTCAATCCCACTTGGGACATGCCGAGCGATGGCTTCCGCGTGCGGGTGACCAAGGCCTTCCCGGAGAAGTTCTATGATTGGGCCAAGGCCCTTCCCGAAGGGATCGAGATCAAGGCAGATGAGAACCTGGAGACGCTCTTGGCCGATCCCATTTCCGCCAAGGTGAAATTCGAAGTCATCAACGAGGACATCGATTGGTTCGACCTCAAGATCGTGCTCGACGTGGAGGGCCTGGATATTTCCAAGGAGAAACTGCGGGCCTTGGTGGCGGCGCGGGGGGGCTTTGTCCGGCTGGAGGATGGGGGCTGGGTGCGCCTGGAAATCGCGCTCGATGAAGAACAGAAGGACATGATCAGTCGCCTGGGACTGGACGTCTACGATCTCTCTGAAGACACCCACCGCATGCACGTGCTGCAACTGGCTGACACCGGCGTGAAGGACGTGTTCGATCCCGGGACCTGGTCGCGGATTTGTGACCGGGCCTCGACCCTCAAGCTGAATATCAGCCCCGCAGTCCCGGGCGACTTGCAGGCCTCTCTTCGTCCTTACCAAGTGGAGGGCTATCATTTCCTGGCCTACCTCGCCACGAATCGCTTCGGCGGCATTTTGGCCGATGACATGGGACTCGGCAAAACCATCCAAAGTCTGACCTGGGTGCTTTGGCTGCGGGAGCAGTCGAAAGCGGCCACCCCGGCTCTGGTGGTTTGTCCCAAGTCCGTGCTGGATGTCTGGGCGGCTGAGGCGGGCAAGTTTGCCCCGGCCCTGAGGGTGCGCGTGCTCCGGGCGACCGACGATTTCAAAATCGAGGACGTGCAAGAGCAGAACGACCTTTTGGTGCTGAATTACGCGCAACTCCGGGGGCGCTCGACCGAGCTGAAAAAGCTCCGCTGGTTGGCGGTCATTTTGGACGAGGGACAGCAAATCAAGAATCCGGATTCGAAAGCCGCCAAGGCCGCCCGCGAGCTGAACGCGGACAATCGCTTGGTCCTGACCGGGACCCCCATTGAGAACCGACTGATGGACATGTGGAGCCTGATGTCCTTCGCCATGCCCGGCGTCCTGGGAAATCGCAACTACTTCAAAAAGCGTTTTGATCGTCGGAAAGATGCCACCGCGCAGGAGCGGCTTTCCGGTCGCTTGCGCCCCTTCCTCCTGCGGCGAACGAAAAAGGAAGTGGCCGTGGATCTCCCGCCTCGGACTGAGGAAGAAGTCTATGCCAAGATGGAAGGGGTCCAGGAGGAGCTCTACAAGCAGGAGCTGAAGCGCATTCAAGAGGAGATTCTGGGTGTCTCTGACAAGAAGGAACTCAAAAACAACAGCTTCGTGATCTTGCAGGGCTTGATGCGCCTGCGGCAGATCTGTTGTCACCCCGGGCTGGTCGATGGGGCCCACTTGGAAGAGGAAAGCGCCAAGCTGACGGCCCTCTTTTACCTCCTCGACCAACTGAAGGAAGAAGGTCACAAGGTGCTCGTTTTCAGTCAGTTCGTGAGCATGCTCGATATCATTCGGGACCGCTTGGAGGAGGAAGACCGGACCTTCCACTACCTCACCGGGCAGACCAAGGACCGCAAGAGCGTCATCGATGGCTTCCAAAAGAGCGAGGACCCTTCGGTCTTCCTGCTCTCGCTCAAGGCGGGGGGCTCGGGACTCAACCTGACCTCGGCTTCCTACGTTATTCTCTATGATCCGTGGTGGAACCCGGCCGTGGAGAACCAAGCCATCGACCGGACGCACCGGATCGGCCAGAAGAACAAGGTGATCGCCTACCGCCTGCTCATTCGCGACACCGTGGAGGAAAAAATCCGCTTCCTCCAGGCGCAGAAGCGGGAGTTGGTTCAGGGTGTCCTGGGCGATGAAGGCTTTGCCAGTTCCTTGGAGGAGCAGGACTTGCGCTTCCTCTTCCAATACAGCCCGGAGGATCTCGAAGAAGAGAAACCCAAGAAGCGGGGGGGGCGCCGTCGCCGCGTCACGCTCGATTGAGACTGACCGAGTGGCAAGCGAACCCGGCCCCGAACGAAGTCAACCAAAGGCTGTCCTCTGCGGGCGACGTGCTGAGGTAGTCTTCCAGCGCGAACAGAACCGACGGGCTGCTCATGTTCCCGTAATCTGACAGAACTTGTCGGGTGGCTCGGAGCGGCTGGGAACCCTGAAAGACGGAGTCCAAGGACTCGATGACATCGCGACCGCCTGAGTGCGCGATGACGGTCGGCTTTGGGGGCGCGGAGCTGGGCCGCCGTTGGAAGAGGGTGGCGACGGCTTGACCGGCCAGCGATGGCACGGAGCGATGCAGCTTGTTTTTGAGTTTGCCTTCCGCATTCACAAAACGGATTTTTTCCCGCTCCTTGGGCACGTGGAGCGTGTCGAAGTGAGAGGCCCGCCAGCCCTCTCCCTGGCCCTGCCAAAGCGAGGCCGAAGCGCCATCTCCAAAGAGGCAGAGACTGATGAGAACGCCGGGGTCGTCATCGATGTAAAAGGCAGCCGAGCAGATTTCCACTGGGACCACGGCCACCGTCGCCTTCGGATGAGCCGCGAGAAAGCCCGCCGCGGAGCGAAGAGCCGGGATGGCCGCCCCGCAGCCCAGTCCGACCAGATCTTGGAGGTAGGCATCCGCTCGCAGCCCGACCTTTTCCGCCAAATGGCTCGTGAGTCCTGGACAGAGATAGCCCGTGCAGGTGCAGACGAAGAGCGCATCGAGGTCGCTCGCTTGGAGCGAGGCCCCCGCCAAGGCCCGCGTGAGGGCTTGCCCGGCCAGGACCGGGGCGAGGACCTCAAAATCCTGATTGAGCTCTTGGGCACCTCGACCAAAGACGGTCGTGATCGGCTCGACCGCAAAGTGCCGCTTCTTGATCCCGCTCTCGCCGGTCAGCACCTTCTCCAAAAGATCCCGCGATCGGCCTCGAAGTCCCTCCAGGGTCCCGATGGACTGCATGAGATCCCAGCACTCTTTTTGGCTATAGGCGGTGGGGGGGATGGCGCTGGCTATGGATTTCAGAAACATGCAGTCAGCGGGTCAGGTGGAAAAGTGCCCTGAGGGGAAAGGTCGAGATTCGACTCAAAAAAGCGAAGCTTTCGCGAAGGGGTGGTTGGAAAAGTAGACTCTGCAGGTGGAGAGAAAGCTGGCTGCGACGATGGTGTTTGCGCCGGATGGCTTGGCGGCCTTCCTCCACCGCGGCCTTCCAGGAAAGCTGCCCGCCAGCATAACGCGAGAGCGGCCCCATGGCCTGGGCGGCCGATTCAAAGGCCATCGACATTCCGTTGCCAGTGAAGGGACAGATCATGCGATTGCCATCGCCAATGGCAAAGCCTTCCGCGGCCGGCTGCTCTCCCAGCTGCAAGCCAGCCACGCCTTGGAAGGAGGCCGGATTGGCGGTGGCGGCTTGCAAACGCTCGGCCAGTTCTTTCAGGCCGACCGCATCCAGGTGCTGCAGAAAGCGAACGGGCCCTTTTCCGGAGAGGCCGGAAACTCTTGGCAGGAGTGCGCACACATTGACCCAACCTTCTTCCACCGCTGAAAGGCCGACATACGCTCCCTCCGCTAGGTGCATCTCGAGGTCAGCGTGCATCGGGAAGTCTCGGAAGTGGCATTTGAGCCCCATCCAGGGGCTTTTGGGGACGGGCCGTCGACCGGCTGCGTCGACGTAGCCCTCCTGGCCGCTGGGCAAAGCCTTGCGACCCAACTCCAAGCGACCCCCCCAGTCTTGCAAGCGCTCCGCCAAGCGCAAATCGAGGCGATGCCGGGAAATGCCGCGGGCCGGTTCGGGCAGGGTAAAGCGGCAGAGCTCGCTCCCGTCTCCCCGCCGCCAAGTGCTGGAGCTCAGGGAGCAGGCGTCTTGCAAGAGGTCATCGATCCCGAGCTTGGCCAGCGTTTCCGATTGGACTCCGCTGATGAACTCGCCGCAGACGCGATGTCGCGGGTAGGGAATGGCCTCGTGGAGAGTGAGGTCGATGCCTTTCTGGCGAAGGGCAATGGCGAGGGAAAGACCGGCCAGCCCGCCTCCCACAATGGTGAGCGGCTTCATAGGGCTTTTTGCAGCGCGCTCAGACGATAGCCTCCTAACAGCGTTTCGGAGAGGGTCAGGCTCCAGCGCGCCTCGTCCAGGCCGAGCCATTCCGGCAATTCCAGACCGCGAAAGCCCGCTTCGATACTGACCCGCATGTCATGACGGGTGACGCGATTGAGGCCGAAGAGATACAAGAGGCGGGAAAGTGAAGCCGTGCGAGGGCGACGCAGCGGCTCGTGAAAGAAAAGACGGGAAAACCTCTGAAACTCCTTCCCTAAAATCGCCAATTCGTCGCGGTCAAAATGATGGAGGATCAAGTTTCCCACCAGGGCCTCCCCCCGCAAGCCAGCGAGGGTCTCAAAGAAGTCGCCCTCTTTCCAAGTCCAGGCTGGTGGCCAGGCTGGCGGGGCCGACCTTAGGTCGCAGGCCGTCCAGTGCCCACGAAAGTCGGTCTGGCCGGAAAGGGCGAGCGTTCCCTCGCCTGCTCCCAATTCGACCACCTTCTGATCGGGATGAGCGGCGAGTTGGTCATGAATCCAGCGTTCACCGCCCAGGAAAAAATTGATGAGACGGAGATCTCGGCGGCTGCGAAGGGCGTCAGGATGTTCGGACGGTAAGCGGTCGAGCAGCTCCGGAGTGAGGACGCGTTGCCACATAGGAAGGAAAGGCAGACAACCCCTACCTCTTTTGTCGCCCCCTTTCGCGGAAAAATTTGCTTGAAAACCTGGTCGGGTTTTCGCAACGATGCCATCCCCCGGTTCCGACCGGATTTCGCCCCCACCATGATCGAGGTCAGCAATCTCCAAAAGCAGTTCGGCAGCAAGGTCGCCGTGAAGAACGTGTCCTTTTCGGTGGAGAAAGGGGAGGTGCTCGGCTTTCTCGGACCGAATGGGGCCGGCAAGTCGACCACCATGCGAATGATCACCGGTTACCTGACTCCCACCGAGGGCCAGGTCAAGGTCGCGGGGATCTCCGTGCATGAAGCACCTGAGGAAGCCAAGCGTCGCATCGGTTACCTCCCGGAAAGCGCGCCGCTCTATCCCGATATGACCGTCTCCGGGTTCCTAAAATTTTGTGCCGGAATTCGTGGGCTGAAAGGGGAGGAGAAGACCTCAGCCGTGGATCGCGCTCTCGCGACCTGCTTCTTGCAGCCGGTGCGCGATCAGAGCATCGACACGCTCTCCAAAGGCTACCGCCATCGAACTTGCCTCGCCCAAGCCTTGCTCCACGATCCGGAGATTCTGATCTTGGATGAACCGACCGATGGCTTGGACCCCAACCAAAAGCGCGAAGTCCGCCAGCTCATTCGAGAAATGGGTCGAGATAAGGCCATTATCTTCTCCACCCATATTCTGGAGGAGGTGGAGGCGGCCTGCAGCCGGGCCATCATCATTGATTCGGGTCGCATCAAGGTCGATTCCACGCCCGGTGAGCTGCTCTCCCGCTCGCCCGAAGCGGGGCGGATCCGAGCCAAGTTGTCCGGCTCGAAACCCACCCCCATTCTGGCTGCCCTCAAAAAACTCCCGAGCGCCCGAGCGGTCGAGACCTTCGAGCAAGGGGAGGATTGGGTGAGCGTGATTCTCGATCCCACCCAAACCAAAGACAACCAGCTGGTGGTGGAGTTGGCGGAACTCGCCCGGGAGAAAGGCCTCCGCTTGGCCGATCTCCAAGTGGAAGCGGGGCGCCTGGATGCGGTTTTCCGGAAGATCACCACCTCGGAAACCGGAGAATGAGCCCTTTTCTTTTCCCTGTTTGATGAAACGCAGCCTGCAAAACATCCTCACCATCTTCCAACGGGAGACGGTGGCCTATTTCACTTCGCCGATTGCCTTTGCCATCATCATTATTTTCCTGCTCATCAGCAGCGCCTTCGCCTTCACCTTTGGCAATCTCCTGGAGGCGGGAGACGCCTCGCTCGGGAATGCCTTTTTCTTTTGGCATCCCTGGTTTTACCTCGTGTTGGCCCCGGCCGTGGGGATGAGGTTGTGGTCCGATGAGCAGCGCCAAGGAACCATCGAATTGCTCTTAACGATGCCGATCGCGCCGTGGCAGGCCATCTTTGGCAAGTATGTGGCGGCCTGCTTTGTCTGGTTTTGCGCACTCCTGCTGACCTTTCCTCTCTGGATCACGATTTCGTTTTTGGGTGAACCCGATCATGGGGTGATTTTCGTGGGCTACATTGCAAGCTTCCTGGTGGTCTGCACCTGCCTTGCGATCACGACCGCGGTTTCCTCTCTCACGCGAAACCAAGTGGTCTGTTTTATCGTCTCAACGGTCATCTGCCTCGGCTTCACCATGATCGGGTTTGGTCGCGTGGAGCAGTTTCTCAATAAGATTTTCTCGCCCGAGGAAGTCAGCCGCATCACCTCGTTTAGCTTCTACCAACACTTCAATAACCTCATGCAAGGGGCCCTCTACCTCAAGGATGTCTTTTACTTCGTGACGCTGATTGCGGTCTCGCTGCTCATCACAAGCGCCGTCATCCGCGCCAAACGAGCCTGAGCCTTCTCCTCCATGGACACCGAGAAAAAATCCACTTTTCATCCCGCGCTCGCCTCTTCCGCTTGGATCGTGGCGGTCGTGCTGATTGCGATCTTTCTGAACTCGATTTTAGGCAACACCAGCTTGGGACGGGGCAAGGTGGATTTGACGCAAGACAAACTTCACACCCTGGCGCCGGGCACCCGAGCCATTTTGGAAGGGATCGATACCCCAGTGACCCTTCGGTTCTACTACACGCGGGACTCCCAGGCTCTCCCTCGGCCCTACAAGCTCCACGCGCAGAAGGTGGAGGATTTGTTGGCTCGTTTTTCAGAAGTGGCCGGGCCGGAACTGCTGGTGGAGATCTATGACACCCAGCCGGACACCGATGCGGAAGACTCCGCCAAGCTGGACCTGATTCCGCCGCGTCGAGTGGGGTTGGAGGAAGTGGTCTACTTTGGCATCGCAGTCAGCTGCCTGGGGGAGAAAGAACGCATTCCCGTCTTGGACCCGGACAACGAGGAGCTTTTGGAATACGAAGTCATCCGGGCCATCAGCCGGGTCATGAATCCCGAGCCCAAGCGAATCGCTGTTCTCAGTAGCCTCTCGGTCCTGGATTTTGGGTCGCAGCGAGGGAACTGGGCCTTTCGGCGGAGTTTAGGCATCTTCGAAGCGGAAGAGCTGGATGCCATGGATCTTTCCGGTCTCGATGACCGCTTCGATCTCCTCCTGCTCTATCACCCTCCCCAGTTGGATGAAGCGGCTCGCTATGCCATCGATCAGTATCTCCTGCGAGGCGGCAAAATCCTGGCTTTCCTAGACCCTTATAGCTATGCGGCCAGCGAGGTCAATCAGGCCAACCAGCGACAGATGAACCCCATGATGGGCCAAGCACCGCAGTTGCCCCTGGCTTCCGACCTCCCGGAATTTCTGGAGTCCTGGGGGCAGACCTTTCACGGCCCCAGCCAGTTTGGCGATGCCCTCGTGCTGGCCGATCTGCGCTATCGCACACGGGTCAGCCTGGACACCTTCGATGAGTTCATGCTGACCTTCAGTAGCGAGGCCATGAACGAGGACGACATCACGACCTCGGGCCTGCGGAGTTTGAGTGGCTTTGCCATGGGCGGCTTCAGCGGCCAGGCGCCCGAGGGCCTGGAAAAGAGTGTTCTGGTCCAGACCTCGGACAAGACCGCCCTCATGCCCTCGTCGGCTGCCTTGCAAACCAGGGGACCCGAAGCTCCGCGCATTGAGCCGAGCGGGGTGGAGTATGAGGTCGCGATTCGCCTGAAAGGAAATTTCTCCACTCTTTTCCCTGAGGGACCTCCTGGAGAGGAGGAAGCCAGCGAGGAGGAAGAGACGGCCTCCGAGGAGGGCCCCGAGCACCTGGCCGAGGCGAGCGCGCCGGGCGCGGTCGTCTTGGTGGCGGACACCGACTTTCTTTTGGACCAACTGGCCTACGACAACCAGCGACCAGAAATCGTCTTCATCAACGGCCAACCCACGGCCATCCCTTCCCCGCGGGGAGGCAACGAGCAATTCTTCCTCAATCTGCTCGATGAGATGACGGGAGACACCAACCTGGTGGGGGCGCGAGGCCGTTCCCTGCGACGTCCTTTCACGCTCTTGAACGAGTTGGAAGCCGAGGCCGAGCGGCGGATCGAGGACAAGATCGAAACCCTCCAAGAGGGCCTTTCCCAGGCCCAAGCTCGCTTTGAAGAACTGCAAGAGCAGCGCCGAGGTGGAGCAGGCAATGCCGTCGACCGTGAGGCCTTGGAGCTGGAGGAAAAAGCCCAAGCAGGGATCGTCCGCTTCCAAAAGGACATCCGAGAGCTGGAGAAGGAGACCAAGAGCGAGCGGGACACCCTCTTGGCCAATATCACGCTCGTGAATGTCCTGGTGCCGCCGCTGGTGGTGGCCTTGGCCGGGATCACCGTCGCCATCCTGCGCCGTTTCCGAAACTCCGCCCGCTAATCCATGACCAAGAAAGAAGTTCTTATCGCCTGGGCCGTTTGTCTTTTGGTGGGCCTGCTCGCCCTCATCGTGACGGTGGCCACCCAGGAGCCGGAGCGATCCGCTTACTCCACCATCAAACCAGGGCAAAAGCTCCTGGCTGAGTTCAATCCAGCCTTGGTCGAAACCATCGTGATCGAAGATGCTTTGGGCAGCGTCACGCTGGAGAAAGCCGAGGCCACCTGGAAGGTGGCCGAGCGCGAGGGCTATCCTGCGGACGGGGAACAAGTGTCCGATCTTTTGGAAAAAGCCTTTGCCATGGAAGTGGCTCAAACAGAGCAGGCTGGGCCGTCGCAGTATGATCGCTTGCAGTTGGATGTCTCGGCCAAGCGAAGCGAGGACGTGGTCCCGCCCCTGCGCATCGCTTTCCAAAAAAAGGAGACCGAAGCGGCGGAGCTGTTCTTCGGGACGCTCATGCGTTCGCGAGGCAATCTGGGTGGCTACGCCGAAGACATGGGACGCTTTGCTCGGGTAGGCGGGGTGGAGGAGGCGGTCTTTGTGGTCGAGGACGCTCTGCGCGATGTGACCGCCGATCCCAAGGAGTGGCTCGCCTCTTCCTTCTTTAAAGTGAGCAAGCTGAAGTCGCTCGCCGTGAGCGCGCCCCACGATCCTGCCTTCGCCGCCTGGGAGGTGGCACGAGAAGATCCCGAAGGAGAGCTTTCTCTGGTGGCGCCAGCCTCTGGAGAGTTTTTGGACGCGGCCGTGGCCACGGATCTCCGCACGATTTTGGAGTCTCCCGACTTCGAGGATGTCTTGCTCGACTTCCAGCCGGAGCCGAGCGAAGGCGAGCGGAGGGTCGTGCTGGAGACCTTTGACGGATTTTCCTACGACCTGCGGCTGGTCCCTTTGAACGAGGGCTTGGAGGAGTGGGCCCTGACGCCGAGCATTTCCTTCACGCCCTTGCCCGAGCCAGCTCCCAGCTCGGTCGAAGCCGAGGTGAAAGCGAGCTGGCAGGAAGAGCGGGAGCGGGAGGCCGAGATTCGACGGATTGAAGCGGAGGCCGACGAGACCCTGAATGCCTTGGCGGCCGAACAGGAGGCGGCAGGAGAGGGCCAGCCAGCAGAAGAGTCCCAAGTGGAAGCCACTCTTGCCAACGAGGGGACCAGTCCCGAAGAGGAGTCGGGCCCGCTCGCGGATGGGCCCGGGGAGCCGACGGAGGAGGAGCGAGCCGATCTCGCCAAGCGGGTGGAAGAAGCCCTCGCGCAAAGCAAGGAGGACTACCAAAAAGCGCTCGCGCAGGCTGAGGAGAAATTCGAAAGGGAGAAGACCTTCAACGGCGTGGTTTACCGGGTCACGCAACAAACGGTCGCTTCGGTTCTACGGACTCGCTCGGAGCTTTTGCCTGCTCCTGAAGAAGAAGAGGCCTCAGCGGAGCCCACCCCGCCGCCTCTGCTTCAGCGTTGAGTGCCAGTGGTTCCCTTTCCTTAGGGCCTATCTTAAGGCCTATGCTTAGGGCCTAGGGGCTCTTGCCGGAGAGGAGGTCGGATCAAAATGCCTAAGCCAGCGAGGGGACTTCCACCAGGGGATCGGTCTCGGCCGTGTAGTCGATGCCGGGGAGACCGAATCCGAAGAGCTTAAGGAACTCTGCTTGGTAGCCGGCGAAGTCGCTCATCTCATCGATTTGCTCGGTGGTGACCCGTGGCCACAAGGCAGCGACCTCGGCTTGCACCTCAGCGTCCATTTCCCAGTCGTCAATCCGAATGCGCCCCGCTTCATCCAGGGAAGGGCCAGCGGCTGCGTAGAGTTGGCTTCGGAGCAAGCGGTCCATCTGCTCGATGCAGCCCTCGTGAGTGCCTTTGGCCTTCATGACTTTGTAGAGGAGGGAGATGTAGAGGGGGACAACTGGAATGGCGCTGCTGGCCTGGGTCACGAGCGCTTTGTTGACGCTCACGAGCGCTTGCGCGCCGTGCTTTTGGCTGATGGCGCGGGCCGCTCGCTCCACGTCTTCTTTGGCTTGTCCAATGGTGCCGTCCTTGTAAATGGGCCAAGTGACTTCGGGGCCGATGTAGCTGTAGGCGACGCTTTTGGCACCCTCCGCCAGGACGCCGGCCTCGGCGAGAGCGTCCATCCACAGCTCCCAATCCTCGCCGCCCATGACTTTGACGGTCTGGGCCACGTCGTCCCCTTCGGCGGGGGGCAGAGTGACGTCTTCGACTTCCTTTTTGTCGGTATTGAGGTTTTTCGCGCTGAAGGCCTGGCCGACCGGTTTGAGCACCGATTTGTAGGTTTCTCCGTTGGTGGGATCGGTCCGTCGGGGAGAGGCCAGGGAGTAGACCACCAGATCGACCTGCCCCGGCCCCTCCTTGATGAGTTGGATGGCCTGCTGTTTCAGTTCCTCGGAAAAGGCATCTCCATTGAGACTCCTGGCGAAGAGGCCATCGGCGGTGGCCGCTTTTTCGAAGGCAGCGCTATTGTAGTAGCCCGGGGAGGCCGTCTTTTTTTCGGTGGGCGGTTTCTCGAAGAAGACGCCGAGAGTGGCAGCGCCCGAGCCATAGGCCGCGGCGATGCGGGAAGCGAGGCCGTAGCCGGTCGAAGCCCCCACCACCAGCACGGACTTGGGCCCGCCTTCGAGAGGGCCGCGTGATTTCACGAGATCAATTTGTTCTTGGACATGGGCAGCGCAGCCCTCGGGGTGAGCGGTCAGACAGATGAATCCTCGGATGCGCGGCTGGATGATCATGGGCTCTTGATAGGCGAGAGGCTGAAGGCTGCCAAGGGTATTTTTGGCTGGGTCGGGCGAGAGAGCCGTGGGCAGCCAGCCGGAAGGGTGGCAAGAAGCCAAAGGACAAGCAAAGGCCAGGCGGCGCGAGGGGTCCCGCTGGCGTCCGGGGAGAAGGGAAGCCCAAGGGCTGAGGCTGTGAGCCGTGAATAGTTTGCTGGGGAGTCCGTCAGTTCGCAGGATGAAGAGTTCGTTCTTAGCGCTGGCTGCGGGACTGCTGTCCCTGCTCTCCGCCTGCACCCCCGCACAGACTTACTACAAGCCGCATCACGTTTCGCCCGATGCGCCCTGGCAGGGCGCGTTTCCCGGTTGGGGCGGCTACCGCACCGAGGAGCTGGGATCCAACCAGCTGCGGGTGACCTTCACCAACTACAACCATCCGCCCATGGACTTCGCGCGGACCTTCGCTTACGCCCGCGCTTCCGAACTGGCCCTGCAACGCGGCTACGACCATTTCAAGGTCGATCGCCAAAGCCCCCGGACCAGCCAGGAAAAAAGCGTCTTCCCGGCCTGGGTCGAGCCGGGGTATGTGACCGAGGACGTCTACCGCAGCGAGTATCGCGATTTTGGGCGAATTCACGTCGAGGAAACGATCGTGGTCAATGAAGTGCCGCCCCAACTCCACCCGGCCCGAACCGTCCAGAACCAGGTCCATGTCTTCCAGATGGATTTCTCACTCGTCCGCCAACCCGGTCCAGGAACCGTCCAGGCTTATCTCTTTCTCAAAAGCCTGGAAAGCAAGAGCAACCCCTGGGGTAAGCCGCCCTTGGATCCCGCGACCAAAGCGGCCATCAGGGCTTACGAAGCTCGGCTGGCCCGCCTTCCGAGCGCCGCCTAGATCCAAATGCTCCTGCTGCGGTGCGGGCCAGGAGGGGAGATTTCTCGGCCGCGGACGGGGAGGGAGCGCTTCTGGACGCAGGTTACTGGCCCAATTCTTGGGAGCGCGTGGTGGCCGCTTTCACCCCGGCCAGCAAAGCCGCTCGCAGGCCCTTTTCTTCCAAAGCAGCCAAGCCTGCGATGGTGGTGCCGCCGGGGCTGGTGACCATGTCGCGCAAGACGGCCGGGTGCTGCCCGGTTTCCTTTACCATGCTGGCTGCGCCCAAGACGGTTTGCAGGGCAAGGTCAAGCGCGATCTCACGGGGCAAGCCATTTTGCACGCCCGCGTCGGCCAGCGTTTCGATGAGAGTGTAGACGTAGGCCGGGCCGCTCCCGCTGAGGCCGGTCACTGCATCCAGCAGATCCTCTTTCACTTCGTGCGCGATGCCCACGGCGCCGAAGATGGCCTGGGCCATGGCCGCGTGCTGGCGGGTGGCCCGTGTTCCGAGGGCGTAGGCGGAGGCGCCTTGACCCACCAGGGCTGGGGTGTTGGGCATCACTCGAATGATGGGGCAATCACCGCCAACCGACGTTTCGAGGGTGGCGAGGGCCAGTCCGGCCGCGATGGAGAGCAAAAGGGGCTGGCGAGCGAACTCCAAACTGGCCAGCAGGGCCGGGAGATCTTGCGGCTTGGTGCAGAGGAGGACGACTTCGCTTTCGTCGATGACCTCTTGGTTGGAGGACGCGGGTTGGGCCCCGGTTTGGGCGGCAAAGGCTTCCAGCGAGGGCGAGTGGAGATCGAAAGCTCGGAGGTCGCTCGACTGGACCACCTTCCCTTGGAGCGCGCCGTCGATGAGAGCGCTGCCCATTTTCCCGCAGCCAATGATCCCGAGTTTCATGGGAGGGAGCGTAGAGCGGAATCTTCGATCTGCCTGCGCAAATTTTTGCGTTTGCGGGCCAGGGGCGTCGCCCTTTTTTTGCATGATGCCGATCTTCCTGCTTTGGGCCGCGCTCCTCCTCTTCTCAGAGTGGAAGGTCTCGGCGCAGGATCAGGTCACCAAGATCATCCCCCCCAATATCATCAACAAGCTGCCCCCGCGCTCCATCCAGGGGCTGCCGAACGTGGGAGGAGAGTGGGAATGGGCCTCGAACTCGCCCGTCGTCCGTCGCTACCTGCAGCAGGGGATGGCTTCCATCTATGCCTTCGATGACTATGAGGCCAGTCGCGCCTTCAGTGCGGCCCTTTTGATGGAGCCGGAGTGTGTCATGGCCTACTGGGGTCTGAGTGTTTCCCTGCTGACCCACAATCACGAATACAAAGAATTCCGGCGGCGGGCCTTCGAACGCGCCCTCGCCTTGGCCCCGGCGGCTGGTCGCCAGGAGCAGCTTTACATCGACTCCCTCATCGCTCTGCGAAAAGACGGCCTGCCTCAAATGGTGGCAGTCTTGGGAGCGATTGCCGAGGAATTTCCCGAGGATCGCCACGCCCAGGTCTTGCACGCCTTTCTCAGCCAGGATGGCTTTGATGCCGAAGGCCAGCCTCTGCCGAAGCAAAAGGATAGCCTCGCCACCTTTGAGCGCTTGGCAGGCCTCCAGCCGGACAACCCCATTTTTAAGCATTTCCTCCTCCTGAGCTATTTCCGAGGGCCCGATCCCGAGCCCACCTTGAGAGTCGCGAAGGAGCTGGTGAGCTTGGGCGCGGCCAGTCCTTACCAACTGTTCTCCGGGGCCTCGCTTTTGTATCTTTCGGGCAACTGGGTGGGTGCCCGGGTCGCTTTAGAGAAAGCCCGGGCCGACTACGAACAAGGGTTCCAAGCGGGCCGGGCCGAGCCCTTCGAGAAAGTGGGCTACCTCAAGACGCTGGAACTGTTGGCTTCGGTGGCGGTCGAGCAAGGGGCGGCGGGAGAAGCCCAGCGCCTCGCGCGCGAACTCTCGGCCATTCGCTTTCCCAGCAACCGCTTTGATTCCGCTGGGGCGGGCTTCCAGTTCTATCGAGGCCAAACCCTCCCGACCCGGCTGGCCATTCGCCAGCGCCTGTGGCAGGCCGCTTGGGAGGCACTCCCGGAGTCGGACGCCCTCCGTCGCGACTACGGCGGCGCTTCCAACTACTTCCTCGAAGGCAGCAAGCGTTTCCTCGAAGGCATGCGTGCGCTGGAAGCGGGGGAGGTGGAGGAGGCGCTTCGGCTGCACGCCTTGCTGGTGCAAGCGGGCGAGGGGCTGGCGGCCAGTGGCGATCTGGCCAAGGCCCGAGGCAATGCCGAGGAGTGGGGAGGGGCCATCAAAACCCTCCATTTTTATGAGCGCTACCTGCGAGCCGCCGTCTACATCCGCCAGGGCGAGATCGGCCTGGCCGGCACTTGGTTCAAGATTCTCGGCGAAAAGGCGGGTCAGGGAAATCGCCTGCCCCCACCGGTCCTCTTGGCTCCCATTGAGGAGTTCATGGGCTGGGCCTACCTCGCAGGCGGGCGCACCGACTTGGCGGAAGTGTCTTTCCGACAGTGTTTTGCCATCCAGCCGGGGAACGCCCCAGCCGTTTTGGCGATTGCCCGCCTCCTGGCAGAGGCCGGCCACGAAAAGCGGGCCGCCAGTGCCTACCGGCGTTTCTTGGAAATCTGGGAAAAGGCCCCGCCCACGGCCGACGAAGTCCAAGAGGCGCGGCGCTTCCTCGATCGGGCTGGGTAGGGTAGATCTTCCGATGCCGTCGGGTGAATGGGAGAACCGGGCAAAAACGAGCTTGGTCTTTTCTTTATTTGGAATAATTCTTGATAAAAAGAAACTTCCGTCGAAGGTCTTACGTAATCCAATTCGGGAATCCCATGTCCTCTAAATGAGCACCCCCATCCATGACAAGCGACTTCGCCGGGCCTTGAAAAAGGGTTCGGGAGATTTTCGCATGACCAAACAGCGCCGGGAAGTCTTCGATACCTTGATGGAGAAGCGGAGTCATCCCACGGCCTCCGAGGTCTATGATCTTGTGAAACAAAAAGTCGCCAACATCTCCCTAGCCACCGTTTACAACTGTCTGGAGACGCTGACCAATGCGGGGCTCGTGCGACAGGTGAATTTCGATCGCTCGCCTTCCCGCTATTGTCCCAATCTGACCGACCATGCCCACTTCCACTGTGATGTCTGCGAGTCGGTCCGCGACATACCCCTCCGCAAGGGCGCAGCGGTCACCGAGAGCTGGGTTTTCCCGCGCGGGACCTCCCTCATCGAAGCCAACATGACCTTTCACGGGGTTTGTCCCGACTGCCGAGATCAAGCCTAAGCCGTTTTCAAAAGCCAAAGACCGAAGAAGAAATCTGACACCGCCAAAAGATGAGTAAACTTGCCATTCAAAATTTAGCCGCCCGGGTTGAAGAGAAAGACATTCTCAAAGGACTCACCCTGACCATCCCCCAAGGAGAAGTTCACGCCATCATGGGGCCAAATGGTTCCGGCAAGAGCACCTTATCGAAGGTGTTGGCCGGCCATGAGGGCTATGAGGTGACCGGGGGCGAGGTGTCGATGGACGGGGAAGACATCCTCGAAATGGAAATCGACGAACGTTCCCGGGCCGGTCTCTTTTTGGCCTTTCAGTATCCCTCCGAGATCCCCGGGGTCAGCAACGCCAATTTTCTGCGCGCGGCCCTGCAAGCCCGCCTTCCCAAGGGCGAGGACATCGACGCGGTCGCCTTTTACCAGAAGATGTATGCCCGGATGGACGAGTTGGAGATCGACCGTTCTTTCACCGCTCGCTCCGTCAATGAAGGTTTCTCGGGCGGGGAGAAGAAGCGGAATGAAATCCTCCAAATGATGCTGTTGGAGCCGAAGTATTGTCTTTTGGACGAAACCGATTCGGGACTGGATATCGATGCTCTCAAAATTGTAGCGCAAGGAGTCAATTCCATGCGCTCGCCCGAACGGGGCTTCCTCGTCATCACACACTACCAGCGCCTCTTGGACTACATCGTGCCGGATCATGTCCACATTATGTATCATGGCCGGATTGTTCACAGTGGAACGAAAGAGTTGGCCTTGGAGCTAGAAGAGAAAGGCTACGATTGGGTCAAGGAAGAACTGGTGACCGCTTGAATCGACTTCGCACGTTCGTCACTACTATAAAACGCTTATGAGCACCATCGATCCAGAAGCACAAACCGTTCAGGACATTGCCAGTGAGAAAGATGAAATCGGGAATTTCTACTTTCCCGAAAAACACACTTACGACGCGGGCGTTGGGCTGACCGAAGAGACCATTGATTACATTTCCAACGTCAAAGGCGATCCCGATTGGGTGAGGGAATTCCGCAAGCGTGGACTGGCCCAGTTTTGGAAAAAACCCATGCCGACCAACTGGGCGACCAAGGACCTAGAGAATATCGATTTTAGTAAAATTCGTTATTATCTCTCCTCCGGCGCGCAGCCCAAGCGGAGTTGGGATGAGGTGCCCGATGAAGTGAAGGAGACTTTCGAGCGACTGGGAATCCCGGAACAGGAGCGTAAGTTCTTAGCCGGGGTCGAGGCGCAGTATGATTCCGAAGCGGCCTACTCCAACGTGAAGGAAGAGCTGGCTAAGGAAGGGGTCATCTTCGTGAATAGCACGGAGGGCCTGAAAGAGCATGCCGAGGTCTTCAAACGATGGTTTGGCAAAGTCATCCCGACCGGAGACAACAAATTTTCCGCGCTCAATAGCGCCGTTTTCAGTGGAGGGAGCTTCATTTATGTCCCTCCCGGGGTCAAAGTGAAGCATCCTTTGCAGGCCTACTTCCGGATCAATTCAGAGAATTTCGGGCAGTTTGAACGGACGCTCATCATTGCCGATGAGGGAGCGGAAGTGATGTATATGGAAGGGTGCACCGCGCCCAAGTTTGAGACCTCCACCCTTCACAGCGCGGTGGTGGAGCTGGTCGCGATGAAGGATGCGAAGATTCAGTATGTCACGGTCCAAAATTGGAGCAGCAATGTCTTCAATTTGGTGACAAAGCGTGGTCTGGCGCACGAGAACGCAGAGGTTCGTTGGATCGATTGCAATATTGGTTCTCGGCTCACCATGAAGTATCCAGGCGTCATCATGAAGGGTCGCAAGGCTCGAGGGGAGGTCATCAGCATCGCTTTGGCCAATGACGGACAGCATCAGGACACGGGCGCCAAGATGATTCACGGGGCGGATGAGACTTCTTCCAACGTGATTTCCAAGAGCATCAGCGTGGGAGAAGGTCGTTCGACTTATCGTGGCCAAGTCCACATCCCCAAGCACCTTCGCGGCTGCAAAAACAACACGGAGTGCGATGCCCTGCTCATCAACACCCGCAGTCGCACCGATACCTACCCGGCCATCACGGTGCGGGGTAACCAGCACGCCACCCAGCACGAGGCCAGCGTCAGCCAAGTGAGTGAGGAGCAGATTTTCTACATGCAACAACGCGGTCTCAGCGAGGCTGAGGCCATGAGCTTGAGCGTGAACGGTTTCATTAACGATCTCGTGAGAGAATTCCCGATGGAATACAGCGTCGAGCTGAAAAGGCTGATTGAATTGGAGATGGAAGGCTCTGTTGGCTGAATCCTTGCGAACACAACCCACGCACACCATGCTCGAAGAAACTTTGGAAATGGAATCCTCCACCTCGAACCCCCCGTCGAAACTGTTGGAGACCTTGCCGGCCGCCCCGGCACCCAATCTACCCGATTGGTATCTCGAATCACGTCGCGTGGCGTGGGATCGCTTCCAGGCCCTCCCGCTGCCTCAGCGCAAAGACGAAAGTTGGCGCTTCGCCAACTGGAAGGAGGCCAACCTCAGCCATTATGTCCGCGCCAAGGCGCTTCCCCAGGACCACGCCGCGGCTCTCGCGGCCCGCCTGCCGAAGCTCGAAGGAGCCATCGCTCGCTTCGTCTTTGTGAACGGGCACCTGGCGGTCCGGGAAGTGGGGGAGTTGCCTGAAGGCGTGACCGCTCTCCCTCTCAACGAGGCTCTCCAAACGGCCCCTGAATTGGTCCGACCCCTCTTCGCGGAACAGCGGCAGGAGCTGGGTTCGGCCAAATACGCGGCCCTTCACAAGGCGACTTCCGACCATGGGATTTTCCTCCATGCAGCCGACCAAGTCGAACTGAAGCGGCCGATCGAAGTGGTCCATTGGGTTTCCGGAGAGGACGCGGCCGTCCTCCCACGAACACTTGTGAGCGCCGGAAAGAATGCCGAACTGCATCTCATCGAACGGCTCTTCAACGCGGACGCCACCACTTCCGGTCTCATCATGACCAAGGCTGATCTGCATGCGGCCGAGGGCGGCCGGGTTCGATACGCCATCCAGCAAGACCTCAATATGGAGAGTCGGTTCATGCAGTTGCAGAACACGGTGGTGGCGCGGGATGCCGATATCAAAAGTCTCTTCATGCATGTGGGGAGTCGCTGGGTTCGCTCCGAAAATCTCAGCCGGATGACCGGCACCGGAGCCAACAGCGAAATGCTCTCGCTGGCGGTGGCCGGTGAGACCCAGGAGATGGACCAACGCACCCTTCAAAGTCACGAGGCCCCCCACACCACCAGCGATCTTCTCTACAAAAATGCTCTCTACGATGAAGCCCGCTCCATCTTTGCCGGCCTCATTCGGGTGGATGAGGGGGCGCATTACACCGATGCCTACCAGACCTGCCGGAACCTTCTTTTGAGTGACAAGGCCGAGGCCAACTCCATGCCCGGTCTGGAAATCAATGCGGACCAGGTGAAGTGCAGTCACGGCTCCACTTCGGGATCGATCCCGGATGAGGATCTCTTCTACTTCATGTCACGAGGCATCGATGCGCGGGCGGCCCGGAAGTTGATCATCTTTGGCTTTTCCAAGGAAGTGATCGATCGGATCGGCGACGAGACAATTGTGAAGCTGCTCCTCGAAACGGTGAATGCCAAGTTTGTACGCTTGGGCGTCTGATGGGTCGGAGGATGGTGCGAGTTTTCCAGCCAGAGATCCCTGATTGCATCGCTCTTTGGCGAACGTAACCTTTCGCCGTATGTCCCGAGCCCTTTGGCATTTCGCTCTTTCTCTATTTTTGGCTTTCTCGCTTTCGGCTGAGGAGGGTCCTCCGCTTCAGCTCAATCTGGACGAATTGCCAGCCGATCTGGTGGAGGAAGTGGTCGTTCCTCTCCCGGACGAAGTCTTCCGTTCGCTGGACAAACTGGGCAAACAGAATTGGCACTCCCAGCTCATTGGCAAGCGCTTGGAGGATCTCAGTTTGGTCCAGTCGAGGGGGGAAACGGCTCTTCTCCTGGGCATGGTGGTGGCCAATGGCTTCGTGGCGGTGCAAGCCAAGGATAGCGAAGAAGTCCACCTCACAGGACAGCAGGTGCTGCGTTTGGCTGAGGTGCTGGGGGTCAAGGAGTCGGTCTTGCCCCACTGCCAGATCATCCTGGAAAGTGCCCGGAATGAAGGGTGGGACGAGGTCCGACGGGAGTTGGACCGGGCCCAAAAAAGCGTGCGCGATTCCATGAAAGAGCTGCGCGATGAGAATCTGGCCCAGCTCGTCAGCCTGGGCGGCTGGATCAAGGGCACCCAAGCTGTCGCAGGCCTCCTCTTGCAAGAATACCAGGCAGACGATTCCGAGATTCTCAATCAGCCGGAGCTTTGCGAATACCTCAGCGACACCTTTTACGCCATGCCGCCGGACCTGCGGCAGGGAGAGGTCTTCGGAAAAGTCGAGCAGGGACTGGAGGTCTTGCAGCCGCTCTTGCGGACGAATGCCGATGGGGTCATCGAGGAGGCAAGCCTCGAAATCATCCAGAGCGAAACCACCAATGTGGTCGAATCGCTCTTGAAGTCGTGACATTCCGCGTCTTTTTCTCCCCGCACGAATGAAACCTTTCCTCGTTGTCTCTGCTCTCACTGTGGCTCTCCTTTGGCCGGGCTCGCTGGCCCAGGCCATGGTCCACGATGGCCGCTCCTACGCCATCGAGGAGGCCATCCCCAAGCTGGAGCAGCGTCGCAATCCCTACATTTTGCGAGAGCAGTGGTGGTTTGGCGATCTCGAAAAGCGCGGGCGGAAGGTCATCCGCCACCAGCTCTATCGTGGCAATGACTACTGGTTCTGGGTGGGGGCGAGTGAGCCCTCCGACCGCCTGAGCGTGCACATCTATGACCCGCAGGGCCGCTTGGTGGATGCCGAGTCCTATCGTAAGGAGCAGGTGGCGGCCGCCCGGGTCGAAGCGGAGGTCACGGGAAGCTACTACGTGGTCATCCAGGCTCTCCATGTGAGCCAATCCACCTTGGGTTGGGCCATGCTTTACGGATATCGTTGAGGGCCGACTTTTTGTTCGCGTTTGGCAGCAGGAGCAGCTTGCTTAGGGGATGATTGCCCTCGGGATTGACAGCGGAACGCAGAGCACCAAAACCCTGGCCCTCGATCTCGAAAGCGGGGAACTCTTGGCCGAATCCCGGGGCAGCTACCAGCTGGTAGGTGGCTTGCCTCCTGGGCATATGGAGCAGCATCCGGGAGACTGGTGGCAGGCTTTCACAAGGACGATGGAGGACTGCCTTCAGCAGCTCGGGGAGCGACGCCGAGAAGTGGTGGGAATCGGGGTCAGCGGGCAGCAACATGGACTGGTCGTTTTGGATGAACGCGATGAGGTGCTCAGGCCTGCCAAGCTGTGGTGCGATACCTCCACGACCCAAGAGTGCCAGCTTTTCGCTGAAGCCTTCGGCGGGGATGAGGGATTGATCGCCCTGGCGGGGAACCCGATTTTGCCCGGCTACACTGCGCCCAAGATTCTCTGGATGAAGCGGCAGGAGCCAGAGGTCTTTGCCCGGATTGCCAGCGTTCTCCTTCCGCACGATTACCTCAATTTCAAACTGACGGGGAAGAAGCGCATGGAGTATGGCGATGCCTCCGGCACGGGCTTGCTCAATCTGCGCTCTCGCCGTTGGCAGAAGGAGCTGGTCGACTTCATCGATCCGGCCTTGGGAGAGGCCTTGCCTTCGGTGGGGAGTTCGCGCGAGGCGCTCGGCCTGCTCTCTCCCGACTTGGCTGAAGGTTGGGGCTTGTCGGACTCGGTCGTGGTGAGCGCTGGGGGAGGCGACAACATGATGGGGGCCATCGGCACGGGCTTGGTTTGCCAAGGCGTCATGACGGCCAGCCTTGGCACCTCGGGCACGCTCTACGGAGTTTCCGAAAGTCCCGTCATCGATCCAGAGGGCGAAGTGGCGGCCTTCTGTGATAGCAATGACCAGTGGCTGCCCCTGGTTTGCACCATGAACGTGACGGTCACGACCGAGGCCATGCGCTCTCTCTTCGCGCTCAGTCTCCCGGAGTTGGAGGCCGCGGTTTCCGCCAGTCCCCGGGGAGCGGAGGGCCTCTGCCTGCTGCCCTACCTGACCGGCGAGCGGACGCCCAACTTGCCGCAAGGGAGCGGCGTCCTCCATGGCCTGACTCCGGCGAACCTCACTCAGGAAAACCTGGCGCGGGCGGCGGCCGAGGGGGCCACGCTCGGCCTGGCTTATGGCCTGAATCGCTTCCGGGCCCTCGGTGTGAACCCCTCTGAGATCCGCCTGACCGGAGGAGGCAGCCAGAGTCCCGCTTGGAGACAGATTTGCGCGGATGCTTTTGGGGCGGAGGTGGTTTGTTTGCAGACGACAGAGGGGGCGGCCTTGGGGGCGGCCATGCAGGGTGGGGTGGCGGCGGGAGTGGGCGACCTGGAGTCCTTCTGTGAGCGCTTTGTGAAGCCCGATGAAGGCACCCGGACTGCGCCCCAGGAAGAGGGCATTTCCTTCTACCATGCCCAGGGGGAACGGCTTCACTCGCTCACCCAAAGCCTCCACCGCGCAGGGCATCTTTGATTGAGCGGCATGGGGAAGAGCAAGCCAGCTGCGTGGCAAGCGCGATCGTTGGTGGCGGTCATTCGCCTCCTCACGGCGACCGTTCGCAAGGTGGTGGTGGACGAGGAAGCCATCCTGACCCAGAACGCGGCCTCGCCAGTGGTCTATTCCCTCTGGCACAATCGTCTCCTCATGATCCCGGCCTTTTTTGAGAAAATCAATCCCGAGAGAAAGGTGGTGGCGCTGACTAGCGCCAGTCGCGATGGCGGGATGCTCTCCCAAGTGCTGGCCGCCTACCAGATTCCCGTGGTGCGAGGCAGCAGCTCCCGCCGAGGCGCCCGCGCGCTCCGGGAAGCGACCCGGGCCCTCGAAGAGGGGCTCTGCCTCTGCATCACGCCGGATGGGCCGCGCGGTCCTCGCTACCGTCTCCAGCCCGGGGTCATCAAATTGGCGCAGGTCAGCCAAGTGCCCATTGTCCCCATCCACTTCACCTACACCGGGGTCTGGCGCTTGCGCAGTTGGGATCAATTCATCGTTCCCAAGCCCTTTAGCCAGGTCAGACTTCACCTCGGGGAGCCCATTGCCATCCCGGCTGAGCTGAGCGAGGAAGCCTTCGAGGCCCAACGAAAAGAAGTTCTCGACCGAATTCTCTCCGAGACCCACGAACCCGAAGACCGCCCATGAACGCCCGACTGATCGACGGCAAAGCCCTCGCTGAAAAGACCCTTTCCGAATGCCAAGCGGACATCGCCGCGCTGCAAGCGCGTGGCCTCACCCCCGGGCTAGCGGTCGTCCTGGTGGGGCAAGACCCGGCCTCCACTTTTTATGTCCGGCAGAAGGACAAAAAGTGCCAGGAACTGGGGCTGCATTCGATAAAGCTGGAACTGCCGGAAGACACCAGCGAAGCGGAGTTGCTCGCGCGGGTGGAGGAGCTGAACCAGGACCCCGCCATCCACGGCATCTTAGTTCAATCGCCCCCGCCCCCCCAGATCGATGAGGCCAAGGTCATCCGAGCCATCGATCCCGCCAAGGACGTGGACGGCTTCCACCCGGTCAATGTCGGGAAACTCGCGCAGGAGGATGCCACGGGTTTTGTTCCCTGCACGCCTTTGGGGTGTCAGAAATTGCTGGCCGAGGCCGGGGTGGAAACGAGCGGGGCGGAGGTGGTGGTGGTAGGCCGGAGTCTCATCGTGGGCAAGCCTATGGCGATGCTTCTCATGGCCAAGGGGCCGACGGCCAATGCCACCGTCACGATCGCCCACTCGCGGACCCGGAGCCTTCCTGAGGTGGTCCGACGAGCCGACATCGTGGTGGCGGCGATCGGGCGGCCGGAATTCGTGAAGGGCGATTGGATCAAAGAAGGGGCAGCGGTCATCGATGTGGGGATCAACCGTGTGGAGGATGCCCGCGCCAAGAAGGGCTATCGCATCGTGGGGGATGTGGAGTTTGCCGAGGCCAGGGAGCGAGCTTCCGTCATCACCCCGGTCCCGGGAGGGGTCGGTCCCATGACGATCGCCATGCTTTTGAGTAATACCATCAAGAGCGCGAAGTTGGCCGCAGGCTAGAGCCAAGGCCCTGGCTGGGAGGGGGAGGGGGCGGTGGCGTTAGAAGGTGGCTTCTTTTTGGCTCTGCGGCTGGTCATGAAAGACCGCGCTGGCCGCCAGGAGAGCCGCTTCTTCCAAGGGCTTCCCAATCAGCTGCAAGCCGATCGGCAAGGACTTTCCGTCCACTTCCTCCACGCCGCAAGGCACGGACAGGGCACAGGTCCCCGCCAAGTTGACTGGGATGGTCAGGACATCAGCGAGATACATTTGGACCGGATCGTCCAAGCGGTCGCCCATTTTGAAGGCGGTGCAGGGGCTGGTGGGGCCGGCGATGAGGTCGACCTGCTCGAAGGCTTTTTCAAAGTCCTGGCGGATGAGGGTGCGGACCTTTTGGGCCCGGTTGTAGTAGGCGTCGTAGTAGCCGCTGCTCAAGACATAGGTGCCGAGGATGATGCGGCGCTTCACCTCATCGCCGAAGCCTTCTTCGCGACTGAGTTGGTATTGCTCCAGAAGACTGTCTGCGTGAGCCGAACGATGCCCGTAGCGGACGCCATCGAAACGGGCCAGGTTGCTCGAGGCTTCCGCGTTGGCGGCGATGTAGTAGGTGGCGACCGCGTATTCGGTGTGGGGGAGGCTGATTTCGATGATTTCGCAGCCGAGGCTTTCGTAGGTTGTAAGCGCCTGCTGGATGCTTTCTTTGACGGCAGGGGCGAGGCCGTCGATCTCCATGTATTCCTTGGGAACACCGATTTTGAGTCCTGAGAGCTCGGCATCGAGCTGCTGGCTGAAGGCGGGAACCTTTTGATCTTGGAAGCAAGTGGAGTCTTTGGGATCGGGACCGCAGAGCGCTTCCAGGAGCAGGGCGGTGTCGGACACGGTTTTGGTGAAGGGGCCGATCTGGTCGAGAGAGGAGGCGTAAGCCACGAGGCCGTAGCGGGAGACCCGCCCGTAGGTGGGCTTCATGCCGACGACGCCGCAGAAGCTGGCGGGCTGGCGGATGGAGCCCCCGGTGTCGCTCCCCAGGGTGGCCAGAGCCATCCCTCCAGCGACGGCTGCGGCCGAGCCACCGCTGGAGCCCCCCGGGACGCGTTCGAGGTCGTGGGGATTGGCGGTGGGATGGAAGCCGGAGTTTTCGGTGGAAGAGCCCATGGCGAACTCGTCCATGTTGAGGCGACCAAAGGGGATCCCGCCTGCTTCCCGCAGTTTGCGAATGGCGGTGGCGTCGTAGGGCGCGATGTAGCCCTTCAGGATTTTGCTGGCGCAGTGGCAGGGGTGGCCTTGGACGTTGAGGACGTCCTTGATGCCGATGGGAAGCCCGCCCAGCGGGAGCGAGAGGTCCGCCTTTTCGGCCTCGCTGCGCGCTTGCTCCAGGTCATAGGAGAGGTAGGCCCGGACCTGGGGATCCCGCTCCTCGATCCGCTCGACGAGGGCATCGAGGAGTTCGCTGGGGCTGAGTTCTTTCGCGCGGAGTTGTTCGCGGGCCTGGACGAGGGTAAGGTCGGCTGGATGCATCTGAAATGCGGGATGCGGAAGTGGGAATTCGGAATGATCTAGTCGAGGACTTTGGGGACGAGGAACTCGCTTTGGGTGGCGGCGGGGGCGTTGGCAAGAGCTTGCTCGGGGCTGAGGCCCTCTTCCGGCCGGGCCAGATCGGGCCGAGCGATGTCGAAGATTTCAAAAGCGTGGGCCGAGGGCTCGATGCTTTCCACGTCCACTTCTTTGAGCTTTTCGATGTAGGCCAGAATATCGCCCAGCTGGCGCTCGAATTTGAGGATTTCGGCTTCGGTCAGTTCCAAGCGCGCCAGGCTCGCGATCTTGGGGACGTCAAAGGTCTCGTCAGGCATGCCGATGAGATAGATGCTCTCGGGCGCTTGTCGAGGAGGGGTTGGCGGTCCCCGAGATTCTAGACTTGAGGAGGATCGGGCGTGGCCTCCGTTCCTCAGGCAGTTTGCTTTTACAGGCCCAAGTTGCTTTTTAAGAGCTGGAGCGTCCAGACGGCGAGGACCGCGAGACAGGCGGTCAGGGCCAGAAAGAGGAAGAATTGTCCCCAACTGGAGCTTTCCCCCCGGCGTCGGCGCAGGGGCCGATCGATGGCCGGGCGGAGCGTGGTGAGCTTGTCTTGATGACGGCTTTCGAGGTAGCTCTCGAGATACTTGATTCGTTTTTCGAGCTGTCGTTCGCGGGAGGCGTCGAAGGAGCCGGCCTCGGCCGTGAGAACGGCGTGACGTTTTCGGAAGGTCTTTCGTTTCTTGTTGGCCATGTGCTTGGCTAGTTGAAGTAGAGAAGGAGGGCGGTGCAGAGCAGGAGGATGAGGGAGAGGGGAAGGGTGAGGGCGAAGCCGCGCTTCATCCATTCGAGGAAGGGGTCGCTGGGGCGGCGGGCCGGCCGGGCGGAGTGCGCGAGCACTTCTTCATAGGCGGCCCGGATTCCCTGGAGATGTTCCCGACCTTCCTGAATTTGCTGGAGGAGGTTGGGCTGCCGCCAGGTCTCGGGTTGAAGGCGATCCAGAGCATCGAGCTGGGAGGCGATCTCTTTGTCCGCCATCCGAAGGGATTCGAGGCGTCGCGTGCACTCGCAGGATTCCCGGTCGATGCGCTCCAGCTCGGAGGTCATTCCCTGAAGGAGATCCTCATACTCGCTTTCAAAGAGTTCCCGGCTGCCACGAATCCCCTCCAGTTGGCTGCGAGATTTCTCGATTTGCTCTTGCTGCTCCCGGAGTGCTTCCAGCTGCTGGCGCGCGTCGTGAAGCTGGTCTTCAAAACCAGGTGTTTCGCGCCCCCGGGTTAGCTGCACGGCGTGGCGACGAGGGGGGCGCGCCGCCCGCGATCCAGAGAGAGGCAGGTCGCTCGAGGGGTGAGAAGAGGAGCCAGGCATGTGCTTGAAGAAGCCAGTTATTTAATATTTATTAATATTTCATCCTACTCTTCGAATCCAGTAAAAAGAATGGGCGCACCATGAAATTCATAAAATAAAGCGAGGATTGGGCGGAAAGAAGTTCACTCGAACATTTCTTTTTGGGAGATCTTCTTTTCAAGTGTCCTCGGAGGAGCGAATAAGGGGGAAGAGACGATGGCAAAGATCTTAGTAGGGATGTCCGGTGGGGTGGATAGCAGCGTGGCCGCGGGCTTGCTGTGCGAGCAGGGGCACGAGGTGGAGGGCGCCTATCTGAAAAACTGGATCAATGAGGAGAAGATTGCGGGGCATTGTCCCTGGGAGGAGGACATCGAGGACGCGCGGGCGGCGGCGGCTGCCCTTGGCCTGCCCTTCCAAGTGGTCAATATGATGCAAGACTATCGGGAGCGGGTCGTGAACTACCTGCTAGCGGGCTATGAGTCGGGCGTGACGCCCAATCCGGATGTCATGTGCAATCGGGAAATGAAGTTTGGGCTTTTTCGGCAGTGGGCCCTCGCGCGGGGTTTTGAGGGGGTGGCGACCGGGCACTACGCCCGTTTGTGCCGCCATCAGGGGGGGTTCGAGGTCCGGCGGGGGGCCGATCCCCACAAGGACCAGAGCTACTTTTTGGCGCTGGTGCGGGAAGAACAGTTTCGGGACGCGTGGTTTCCCTTGGGAGAGCTTCACAAGCCGGAAGTCCGCGCGGAGGCGGAGCGCTTGGGGCTGCCGAATGCCCGCAAGAAGGACAGTCAGGGGATCTGCTTCATTGGCGAAGTGCGCATGAGCGATTTTTTGCGAAATTATGTCCCGGATCGACCGGGAAAAATCGTCACCATTCAAGGCCAGGAAGTGGGAGAGCACCCCGGGCTCCATCTCTTCACCCTGGGACAGCGCAAGGGGATTCGGGTGCCTTCCAATCGAGATCAAATGGCCTACGTGGTGGTAGGAAAGAACGGTCAACGAAACGAGCTGGTCATCGGCTTCGACGAACCCAGCACCCCGGGTTTGTATGCCAGAGAGTGCCTGCTGACGGGCTTCTCTTGGGCGGGGCCCTCGTTGGCACTTGGTCGCCATCGTTTGCGAGCGCAGCCGAGGTATCGCAACCCGGCGCCGGAGGCGACGCTGGAGCTGGAGGGGGACCGGGGAGTGCTTCGCTATCGCGAGCCGCAGCGGGCTCTCACGCCGGGGCAAATCTGCGCCTTGTATGAGGGGGATCGCTTGTTGGGCGGGGCCACCTTTGCTGAGATTCGCTAGAGGAGGGCTGGCCTTCTCTCGCCTTCCCCGCTGCCCTCACAGCAGTGGGTAGCAGTGGATCCGGCAGCTTGGTATGATACCAACCTCCAGAATTCACAGGTAGAATGGAGGGAGGGTGGTGTGGGGAAGAGGCGCTGAAGCGCGGGGAAGGGAGAGCCGGAGTCTTTCGAGCCAGCCCAGCGTTGCTCCTCGGTTACGGTGCCTGCACCGCGCCCTCGTCGCGCCTTGGTCTGGCCCGAAATCCACTCGGCCATTCTACCAGCCAATTCTCCAGCTTGGTATTAGGAGGCAGCCGGTGTTTCGCTCTCGCGAGCCAGGAGCCAGCAAGCGTCGGAGAGACGATTGAGATAGCGTAAGGGCTCTTGGTAGGAAAATTCTCCCGACTCCAGGAGGAGGGCCACTTCGCGTTCCGCTCGGCGAACGACGGTCCGGGCAAAGTCGTAAGCAGCCGCGGCCGGGTGGCCCTGTGCCCCGGGGAGGGACCAGGTGGTGGGCGCCTTGGCTTGTTCTTCTTCGATGGCGGCGATGAGTGCGTCCACTTCGGCGACTTGCGCGGCGTTCAGGCGCTGGAAGTTGGCGGCAGCGAATTTTTCTTCGTCGGAGGGAAGGCAGGCCAATTCCCCCATGAGGCGGATGAGGTTTTGCTGGACGCTCGCCAGGAAGGCCTGCCGGGCGTGGCCTGCGGGGAGGGCGACGCGGACCAAGCCGAGGGCGGCGTTCAGTTCATCGGTCGCGCCGAGGGCGCCAATCCGGGGATGGGTTTTGGGGACGCGGCGTCCGAAGAGGAGGTCGGTTTCTCCGCGGTCGCCTTTGCGAGTGGCTATGGACATGCAGGCGGCTCAGGCGGTTTGCTCTTGATGGCGCCGGAGCGCATGTTCCACAAAGCCATCGAAGAGGGGATGGGGGTGGTTTGGTTTGGAGAGGAACTCCGGGTGATACTGGACGGCAATGAAGAAGGGGTGGGAGGGGATTTCGATGGCTTCGGTCAAGGTTTCATCGGGAGAGAGCGCGCTGATGACGAGGCCGCGGGCTTCCATGGATTCCCGGTAGTTCTGATTGAACTCGTAGCGGTGACGATGGCGTTCGTGGATGATGGGCTCTTGGTAGAGGCGCGCGGTCAGGGTGTCTGGTTTCACCACTGATTTCCAGCGTCCCAGCCGCATGGTGGCTCCCAGGTCTTCCACTTCATTTTGTTCCTCCAGCAGGCAGATCACGGGATGGGGGGTTTCCCTGTCGAACTCGGTGGAGTTGGCTTCGAGCAGGCCGCAGACGTGACGGGCAAATTCGATGGTGGCGATTTGCATGCCGAGGCAGAGGCCGAGGTAGGGGATTTGGTTTTCGCGGGCGTAGCGGGCGGCGGCGATTTTGCCTTCGGTGCCGCGATCGCCAAAGCCCCCCGGAATGAGGACGGCGTCGATCCCGATGAGGTGCTTCTCGGGGCCTTCGGTTTCGAGGTCTTGGGAGTCGATGCGGATGACCTCGACCTTGGTATCGTTGGCGGCACCGGCATGAACCAAGGCTTCATAGATGCTTTTGTAGGCGTCTTGGAGTTCGATGTATTTTCCGACGACCGCGATCTGCACGAGGTGGGCGGGGTCGATCACCCGACGGACAAATTCGCGCCATTCGTCGAGGGCGGGCGGCGGGGTGTCCAGGTGGAGCTTTTCGCAGGCGATGTCGTCGATCTGCCATTCGTGAAGCGCGAGCGGGCATTCGTAGATGCTGTGAGGCACGTCCAAAAAAGGGATGACGGCCCGCTTCTCGATGTTGCTGAACATGGCGATTTTGTTCCGCTCCAGTTCTTCTACCTCGTATTCCGCGCGGCAGAGAAGGATATCGGGATGGAGGCCGATCTCGCGCATTTTGGCGACGCTTTGTTGGGTGGGTTTGGTCTTCAGTTCTCCGGCCGCCGCGATGTAGGGCACGAGGGTGACGTGGATGAAGAGCACGTTTTCCTTGCCGACATCGAGCGCAAATTGGCGAATGGCCTCCATGAAGGGCTGCCCTTCGATGTCACCGACGGTCCCGCCGATTTCCGTGATGAGGACATCCGCTTGGGTCCGCTTGGCGACCGAGTGAATGCGTTCTTTGATCTCGTCGGTGACGTGGGGAATGACCTGCACGGTGGTGCCGAGGTAGTCGCCCCGCCGCTCCCGCCGGAGGACGGTCTCGTAGACTTGCCCCGAGGTGAGGTTGTTCATGCGAGTGAGGGGTTCGCTCGTGAAACGCTCGTAGTGGCCGAGGTCGAGATCGGTTTCCGAGCCATCGTCGAGGACATAGACCTCGCCGTGTTGGTAAGGGCTCATGGTGCCGGGATCGACGTTGAGGTAGGGATCGAACTTTTGCAGCACGACTTTGAGACCGCGTTTTTCCAGAAGGGTGCCGAGGGAGGCCGCGGCCAGCCCTTTGCCGAGGGAGCTGACGACGCCTCCGGTGAAGAAGATGAATTTGGCGGGTCGGGCAGGCGGGGCGTCGGCTGGGTCGCTCATGAAGAGAAAGTGCGAAGGTGGCGAGGATGGGGGCGATTTCAAGCCTGCTCTGTAGGAGGAGAAGCTTTTGTCTGAGGCCGCGGAGGCTTGGCGAATGACAAGGCGGCTTTTGCAGGATAGGTTCCCCTCCGAAGCATCCTATGATTTCCGAGACGCTTGAGTTTGAATCGCCCCGTTTCCTTCACTCTCTTTTTGCCGACGATGTGACCTTGCTGCGGGAAATGGGCTCGCGGCTCGATGTCAAACTGACCACGCGCGAAGGCTGGATCAAGATTGACGGAGACGCGCCCCAGGTGGAGCGGGCTCGGAGCGTTTTCGCGGGCTTGGAGCGGGTCCGCCGGTCCGGGGGCGGGATCGACCGCCATGCCTTCACCATGGCGGTGGAGGCAGCCACCGAGGAAGAGCCAGAGCCCCCGGAAGCCCTTTTACAGATCCGCTTGCAGACCTCCCGCAAGCGCCCGCCCGTGACCCCCCGCACTCGGACCCAAGCCCATTATCTCAAGGCCATGCAAGATCATGAGGTGGTCTTCGGGGTGGGGCCGGCTGGCACCGGAAAAACGTTTCTGGCGATGGCCCATGCGGTGGCGGCCTTGAAAGCCGGGCAGGCCAGGCGGATCATTTTGACCCGTCCAGCGGTGGAGGCGGGGGAGGCCTTGGGCTTCCTGCCGGGCGACCTCAAGGAAAAGCTCTATCCCTACCTGCGACCGCTCTACGATGCGCTCCACGATCTCCTCGATCCCGAGGAGCTGGAGAAATGGGTCGAGCGCGGCGTGGTGGAAATCGCTCCCCTGGCCTACATGCGCGGGCGCACCTTGGCGCAGGCGGTCGTGATTTTGGACGAGGCCCAGAACACCACCCGAGAGCAGATGCTCATGCTGCTGACGCGCTTGGGCGAGGGCTCGACTTGCCTGGTGACGGGCGACCCCATGCAAATCGATCTCCGGCCAAAAGGAGCCTCAGGACTGCGGGAAGCCATGCGCATTCTTCCGGGGACCCAGGGCGTGGCCTTTATGGAATTCCAGCGTCACGAGGTGGTCCGCCATCCTGTGGTGAGCGCCATCCTCGGGGCCTATGAAAAAAATCGAGCGGCCGAGCCGGGCAAGGAGAGGGATTGATTCTTTTCCGAAAGGTGCGTAAACTCTTCCCAAGAACTTAAGTCTTTCTCGCCTCCGGGATGCTCCCGGACCTGGCCGACCAGTTGAGCGGCCTTCACCCCACCCCTCCTCAATTTGGGCTTTTTTGAATTTCTTTATCGCTGGCGATTGCAGCAAAAAGGCCATGCTTCCGGGCGAAAGCGCCTGCAAGAGCGCGATACCCCGTTGCTGGATTGGTTCGAGGAGGGCCGGACTTCCCGTTGGCTGATCTGCTTGGCTTTCCTCGGAATCGTGAGCGGCATGCTGCTGGCACCCGGTCCGGGCGGCTTTGGCTGGACTTATGAGGGCATCCAACGGGTCCTCATGACGCTGGTGATCTTCGCGGCCAGTCTGGTCTACTTTTACGTGGGGCATCCGGAGGAGATCGAGCGCAATGGCCGCATCGCTCTCGCCTACGGGGTGATCTTGATGCAGCTCTTTTTCGTCAAGGGCTTGGAGCTGCTCGTGAATGCCTTGGAAGGCGGGCAAGGACTGCTCTTCATCTTAGTGCCGGCCGCTTTTGCTCCCATGCTCTTGCGGGTGCTCTTGGGGAGGCGGTTTGGGATGTTTGCGGTGACGGTGGCCAGCCTTTTGACGGCGCTTTTGGTCAAGACGGATTTGCGCTTTGAGTTTGTGGTCAGCTCGCTGATCGGCGGAGCGGTCGCCATCTACGTGATGCGGCGGGCTCGCCATCGACGTCGCCTCGTGCAGGCCGGCATCTACGTGGGAGTCACCAACCTCATCCTGGCCTTGGCCCTCGGACAAATCACCTTCGCGGGCCAGCCGCTTGACCAAACGCTCTACCAAATTCTGGCAGCGCTCTTGGTGGGCCTGGTGACAGCGACTTTAGTGGGAGGCTTGTTGCCAATTTTTGAGGGTCTCTTCCAACTGACGACCGATATGTCTTGGATCGAGATGGCGGATCTGAATCATCCGCTCTTGCGACGGCTCACGATCGAGGCACCGGGCACTTACCACCACAGCCTGGTGGTGGCGCAGTTGGCCGAAGCCGCGGCAGAGAAGATCGGGGCCAACCCGATTGAGTGCCGCGTGTGTAGCTATTTCCATGATATTGGCAAGCTGCAAAAGCCGCTCTACTTCATTGAAAACCAAGGAGATGGGGTCAATCCCCATGACGAACTCACCCCCACCATGAGTTCGCTCATTATCATCGCCCACGTAAAGGAGGGGGTGGACCTGGCTATCCGAAACAAGCTCAATCCGCAGATCATGGATGCCATTCGCGAGCATCACGGTGATTCGCTCGTGGGTTACTTTTACCAGCGGGCGCGCAAGCAGCAGGAGGAGGCGCATGCCAAGGCGGAAAAAGGGGAGATCAGCGAAGACGATGTCCCTCGCATTGAAGAGTCCAATTTTCGCTATCCCGGTCCCCGACCTAAGAGCAAAGAGACGGCCATCATCAGTTTAGCGGATGCGGTGGAGAGTGCTTCGCGATCGCTGGGCAAGCCGAGCCCTTCTCGCATTCGCCAGCTCATCGATGACATCTTCCAAGGTCGGATCGCAGACGGGCAGCTCGACGACGCCCCTCTTACCATGGCGGAGCTGAAGCTGCTGAAAGAGTCCTTTTCCTCCAATTTGCGAAGCATGCTCCATCATCGAGTGCCTTACCCCAAGGAGCCCGGGGAGGCGAAATCCACGGAGCCGAAGGCCGGGGCGGTCACCCAGCGGGCGACCAAGGAGACGTCCCGCTCCGCCGCCTGAAGTCCTTCCGGAATTCGCCATGGAGGTGGAAGTCATCATTTCTCAAGGCGTGGAGGTGGGGTATGAGGTCGCGCGACTCTCGGCCGATTTGGAGGAGGCCCTGGGGCTGGTTTTGCAACACGCGCCTGGGGGCAAAAATATCCTCCAAGAATTGGGATCGATCAGCGTGGCCATCGTATCGGATGAGGAAATGGCCGACCTGCACCTTCAATTTATGGGAATCGAGGGCCCGACCGATGTCATTACCTTTCACCACGGAGAGATCGTGATCAGCCAGGATACCGCCTGGCGAGTGGGGCAGGAGGAAGGGACCAGCACCTACCAAGAGACTCTTCTTTACGGCATCCACGGGCTCTTTCATCTCTATGGCTATGAGGACTTGGAGGAGCCGGCTCGGCAAGAAATGCATCGGCGACAAGAAGCCGTGCTTGAACAAGTCAGCAAATCTCGGGATACTTCTTGGAAATCATGAATTCTCCTCCTGAAGTGCCCTTGGAAAGCTCCCATGGAGACAGCCGTGCTCTCAAGAAGTCGCTCGCCTTTGCTGAGATGCGTCGCCACGGTCGTGGACTCACGGGCACCTTCCGGCCAAAGGACGCGACGGCGTTGCCCGAGCAGTGGCGGCGTTGGTTGGATCATGATTTTGCCGGCTTGATCGCACCAATTTTCCGGGAGGCTTATGACGGGGTCATCGCTTATCGTTCGGAAGACGTCTTGGCTGCGGACGCCCGCCTGCATGAGGCCCTCTCGAGCAGGCAGCGATCGGTCAGCATCGAACTTCGCCAGCGGATGGTGGGGGGACTGCCAGATGCCCGGGAGTGCCGGGTGCTTCGTCGTTTCACGCGCGAGGCCGAAGCGGGGACCTTAGCGGGTCACCTTCCCATCTTTTTCGCGGCTCGCGCTGCCGTCCTCAACATCGCCCTCCGCCAAGCTCTCCTGGGTTACGCTTGGGCGGAGTGGGACTTGGCCCATCAGGCGTTGGGAGTCGACCGCCCGTGGACCAAGTTTTTGGCCCACGGAGAGTTCCTGCAGGCGGCCATCCAAAATTCTTTGGTCAACCAAGACTCCCAATGGGGGAGCGCGGAAGGAAGCCTGCCTTGAGCCCTCCCTCCATGATGGGGGAGGTCCAGCTTCAGGAGAAGCCAGAGATCGCCTCACAGCAAGACCCGCCCTGGGAAGTGGTCATTCACGACGACCCGGTCAACCTCATGGGCTACGTCACCTTGGTAATCCGACGCGTATTCGGATACGATGAAGCCCGGGCACAACGACACATGCTGGAGGTGCATCACGAGGGAAGCTCGGTGGTGTGGGTTGGCGAGAGGGAGCAAGCCGAGTTCTATGTCCATCAACTGCATCAACATCAGTTGAAAGCGACCTTAGAGCAGTCGGAGGAATGAAATTTCGGCGAACGCGCAGAGACAAATGGATCCTCGAAGGGGTCTCTTCGTTCGAATTGGCTCTTCTCATGGCGCTGGTGGGGAGCGATGGTCTTTGGGAGGAGGACTTGGTCCGAAATCGCCTCTACCAAGACCCAGGAGAGCTCTCGGAAAAAGAGCGCAAGGAGTGGCGGGAGTTGACCCACTCGGATCTTGAAAGCGCCTTCCACCAAGACCTCGAAACCGTCTTGAAAGATCTTCGGCAGGCAGAAAAGCGGGTCGGAAAGGGAACGGAGGCCGTTTACCGAATCAAATCCACAGCAGAGAACGCGGAGGCGTGGTATCAAACCCTCAATCGAGCCCGTCTGGCGCTCAACGAAATTCACCAACTGGAAGCGATTCGCGCTGACAGCCGCTACGCGGAGGCCTCCGGAAATCAACAAATGGCGCTCCTTCGCTACGAGATCTATCTCGCCATCCAGAGCGTCTTATTGGACGAATTTCTCAGCCCTCGAGGAGCCTGAAAGTAGAAGTTTCCTGGTAGTGGTGGGCCGCGACGTCCTCGGCGCGGCGGGTGCGATGAGCCGTTTCTCAAAACAGCTACCCACCCAAGGGCTTTCCGGCTAGCTATCACTTGGGTAAG
>JBCCJK010000024.1 GCA_039027815.1 Verrucomicrobiota bacterium | reverse complement strand
CGCCGAAGCTGTTGGAATGGTGTGCCTGCGTCTTTCGAGCCACCCACGCTTTGCTGCTCGGTTACGGTGCCTGCACCGCGCCCTCGTCGCGCCTTGGTCTGGCCCGAAATCCACTCGGCCATTCTACCAGACAATTCTGCAGCTTGGTATAAGCCATCAAACCGATCTGAAAGAAGGCGACTTCGGAAGGGTGAACCAGAAAGTGGAGCCTTGGCCGGGCTCGGATCGGACTCCAATCTTGCCTCCTAGGCTGCGAGCAATTTTTTCACAGAGCGCCAATCCGATGCCGGTGCCCGGGTAGGCGTCCCGACTGTGAAGCCGTTGAAAAATCTGGAAGATCTTGTCCTGCTGGGCTGGGGGGATTCCGATGCCGTTGTCCTTGACCCGGAATTCGTAGCTTTCTGGAAGCTCGGTGCAGCTTATTTCAACCAACGGATCCTGAGCGCCTACGAATTTGAGCGCATTAGAAAGGAGGTTTTGGAGGAGTTGGGTCAGGCGGGATTCATTCGAGATGATGGTTTCTGGGAGATCTTTGACCACGATTTTGGCCTTTTTCTCGGTGAGGGCGGCTTGCATGCTACGCAGGAGATGTTCCACGATGTCAGCGGTGCGCAGCGAGGTGGGCTCGGCTTCGGAACCTACCACCCGAGAGTAAGCCAGGAGATCGTTGATGAGCTGCCTCATGCGGAGGGTCGCATCGATGCTGAATTGGATGTATTCCCGGCCCTCTTCATCCAAGAGGTCTCGGTAGTCTTCGGCAAGGAGGGCAACGTAGTTGGTCACCGTCCGGAGTGGCTCCTGCAGGTCGTGAGAGGCGATGTAGGCGAATTGCTCCAGCTCGGCGTTTGAGCGCTCGAGTTCCTCCTTGTCCTGCCGCAAGCGTTCGGCCGCTACGCGCCTCTCGTGGATGCTTTCGACGACGCCGACGTAGCGAAGTGGGGTCCCGCTGTCATCAAGGAGGGGGATGGCGCGGGACCTGATCCAGATGGGTCGGCCGGTGGAGTCGAGCAAGCGGTAGTCCTGTTGGCAAGGCTCGCTGTGCTGGACGTGGTCGGCAAAGCTGGCCCCGGCTCGGGCCGCGTCAGCCGGGTGCAGGTGGTCGAACCATTTCTGACCTCGGTCGAGCGCAGAGCGGGGATGGCCAAAGATGGTTTCATGATCCCAGGAGATTTGGTCGGTGGCGGGGTCGAAGTCGAAGACGAATTGCCCGGTGGTCTCGAGGATGGTGGTGAGTTTTTTCAGGAGCGCGTTCTGCTCGCTCTGGAGTGTCTTCAGGGGGGTGATGTCGACGGTTTGCCCGAGGAGCTGTTCGGGGGTGCCTTGGTCATCGCGCAGCACGGAGCCGTGCAATCTGACCCAGACCACCTGTCCTTCTTTGTGGAGGTAGCGTTTTTCGAAGTGGTATTCTTGGATGTCGCCTGCGACCAAGTCCCTCAAGTGCTTGAGGTTGACGTCGATGTCCTCGGGGTGAGTGATCTCACGAAAGGACCGCCCGAGAAGCTCCTCTTTTCGGTAGCCCACCATCCGGCAGAGGGCGGGGTTGAGGTAGCGAAAGCGGCCTTCGAGATCGGTCAACGACATCCCGACGGGTGACTTTTCCAGGACCACTTGGAGAGTGCTGGTATCGGCCTCCAGGGAGTGGGAAGGGTCTTTTTCAGCCATGGGTTCCTTTGGAGAAGGACGAAAAGCGGGGCCCTGGAGCCGGCCCGTTCGAGCAGCGAGCAGCCTTCAATAAACCGCTGGGTGCAGGAGGGATTCGACGAGGTTGACGAATTCCCTCATTTCAAAGGGTTTCAGGATGAAATTGAATTCCTCGGGGACCTGATGGTCTGTCCGCAGGAGACGCTCTTCGTAGGCGCTCATGACGATGACCGGTGAGCCTGGGTGGCCTTCGACCAAGGCTTTGGCGAGCGCCAGCCCATTCATGTCCGGCATGACGTAGTCGGTCACCAAGAGGTCGGGCGGGGTGGCCAGGCCCTTCAGGACGGAGAGGGCCTCGGCTCCGTTGCCCGCCGAATGGATGAGGTAGCCTCTCATTTCCAACATTTTGCAAACCAGCTTGCGGACGAGGGGGTCGTCCTCGCAGACCAGGATGGAGGCCTTTTCCCCATCCGGCAGAGGGCACATCCGCGGTTCGGGAGTTTGCTTTCCAAGAAAGGGGCTTTGGATCCGGGGAAGCCAGACCCGGAAGGTCGCGCCCCGGCCTTCCTGGCTTTCGACTTCGATGAAGCCTTGGTGATCGCGCACGATGTTGTAGACCGCCGAGAGCCCCAAGCCGTGGCCGCCGGTTTTGATTTTGGTCGTGAAAAAGGCTTCAAAGACCCGAGAGCGAACTTCCTCTGCCATGCCGATCCCGGTGTCGCGATAGCTCATGCAGGTCCAGTCAGAGCGAGCGGGCACGAAGTCGGGGGCAGAGTCGGGGGGATCGAGCTGGGTGGTGAGGGTCACCGTGAGTTCCCCTTCTTGGGGCATGGCGTCGCGGGCATTGATGCAGAGATTGGCGAAGATTTGGTTGAGCGCTCCGCGGTCGATCTCGACGGAGACCGGCTCCTCGGGCCGCTCAATGCGAAAGAGGACCGAGGCTCCCAAGAGCTTGGAGTAGAGTTTGTGGTTTTGATCGAGAAACTGACAGAGGTCCACCGGCTCCTTGCGGAAGGATTGCTTAGGATTGAAGGTCATCAATTGCCGCACGAGGTTCTTCCCTCGTTCGCAGGTCTGGATGAAGTTGGAGGTGGTTTCTCTCAGGACCTCCTGGTTTTGAGGGTCCATGCGGAGAATCTCGGAACCGAGTTGGATGACCGCGAGGAGGTTGTTGAACTCGTGCGCGACGCCGGCGGAGAGCTGCCCGACGGCCTCCATTTTTTGCTTCTCGTTGATGCGGCGTTGGAGAGTTTCGCGCTCGGTGTTGTCCCGCAAGGTGACCAGCTGATGGGTTTCCTGCTGCCATTCGACCTGATCGAGGCAGTATTCGAGATGCATTTCCCGGCCGCTTTCGGAGCTGAGGTGCTGCAATCGCTTGAATTGCCGAGGGTTCTCGTCCTCAAACGGCCAGTCCCGGGTGTCTTGGGGAAGGCCGATTTTTTCGAGAAGCTGGTCGGCCGCTCGATTCGAGAAGACCAGTTGACCCTCATGATTGATGAGAAGAAGCCCTTCTCCCACGCTTTCGAGAATGGTCCCGAGGTGCCGCTTCTCGTTTTCAATGCTTTGCTTGAGTTCGTGCCGATTGACGGCGTAACGGACTGATTTTTCGAGCGAGCGAGGGGTGTAACTCCCCTTCATGATGAAGTCTTGCACCCCGCCCAAGAGGCTTTCCTGCGCCAGCTCATCGTCTGAAATCCCGGTCAGAATGATGATGGGGCTGGCAGGGAACAGCTCGAGCCCCTGGGTGACGGTCTCCTTGCCACGACTGCCGGGCAAATTGATGTCGAGAAAGACCAAGCCTGGCTGGGGCGCGGTCGGGTCCTGGTTCAAGGAGTCGGCCAACTGGATCTCCATGGCGATCCCAGTGGCCTTGAGCATCCGCTCCAAATATCTTGCATCCGCAAGATTGTCTTCAATGATCAAGACTGGGAGCATGGTGGAAGCCCCACGGGGGGACCTTCATCCTAGCAAGGCAGAGAAACTTTCGCAATAGCTGGTTGCAGAAAAGAGTGTGGAGAAAGGCAGTCGATTCATGCGGGCCAAAGAATGAGAATCTTGCTGACAGGGGGGGCTGGGTTCATCGGGAGCCATTTGCTGCAAAGGCTTTTGCGAGAGCGCGTGGCAGAGCAGGTGGTGACCCTCGATTCGCTGACTTATGCGGGAAATCGCTCACGGATCGCCTTCGCTCAGGGGGATCCGAGCCATCGATTTGTGCACGGCGATCTCACCGACGAAGCGCTCTTGGAGGAGCTTTTTGCCACCTACGATTTTGACCTCGTGCTGCATTTGGCCGCGGAGACCCACGTCGACCGCTCCTTGGAAGACCCGCGCCCTTTTTTGCGAAGCAATGTCTTGGGAGTGAGCGCGCTCCTGGAGTCAGCCCGCCGAGCGTGGCAGGGAGCGAGTCCGGCGCGCAGGTTTCTCCATGTCTCGACCGATGAGGTGTATGGAGAAGTTCCCGCGGGTCGCCCTCCAGTCGCAGAAGGCGCTCCCTACGCGCCCCGAAATCCCTACGCCGCCAGCAAAGCGGCCGGGGATCACCTGGTCCGGGCCGCCATGGAGAGCCACGGTTTCCCCGCGATCCTTACGCACGCGACCAACAATTACGGCTCGGGGCAACATGCCGAGAAGTTTCTCCCTCGTCTGATGCGGAAAGCGGCTCGGGGAGAAAATCTGCCGGTTTACGGGGAGGGGCGGGAGAGGCGTTGCTGGTTGGCGGTCGAGGATCACTGCGAGGCTTTGCTGACGATTGCCCAGGGGGGGCGGGTGGGGAGCGCCTATCACATCGCGGGAGACGACGAATGGAGCAACCGCGAGTTGGCATCAGAGGTCTTGCGGATGATGCGAGCCTTGGTTCCAGAGGCGGAGGGGGCCGAGTTGGAATTTGTGGAAAATCGGCCGGGGCATGATGCCCGCTATGCTTTGGATGATTCTCGGCTTCGCAAGGAGCTGGGCTGGAGACCGAAAGTGAAATTCGAGGATGGCTTGCGCCGGATGGCGCGGGCGGTCTTGAGGGGGCGGGCCGACTGGATTCGGGAGGACGAGAAGCGCCGGGGAGGGCCTCCGGCTAAGTAGGGTTGAGGAAGCCTTCATTGCGCCCTCCGAAGACCCGGCGGAGAGTTGGGGAATGTTGGATGCCATTCTCTCGGAGGAAGGACGCCGCTTGGAGGAATTTCCGGTGGCTCGAAAGAAGATTTTCATGGCCCACGCCGCCGTGACCATTCTGCCGCAGCGGGTGGCACGGGCCATGGCGGAGTATGCCATCGATTCGGCGGAGGATCACCAGGAGTTCGAGGGCTTCCTGCAGACGATGCAGGAGACCCGGCGGGCGGCGGCCCAGCTGATCGGCGCACAAAAAGAGGAAATCGCTCTTTTGGGGCCGACCTCCCTGGGACTGAACATTTTTTCTCAGGGGCTGGATTGGGAAGAGGGCGATGAGGTGGTCTGCTACTTCGATGACTACCCCGCGAACGTGTATCCCTGGATGGCCTTGGGGGAGCGAGGGGTGAAGGTTCGTTTTCTGGAGCCGGAAAATCCTGGGGAGATCACGCCGGAGTTGGTGGCGGCTTCCTTGACCGAGAAAACGAAATTGGTGGCGCTGGCTTCCTGCCATTTCTCGACTGGGACGCTCATCGACGTCGATGCCATCGGCCAGCTACTGCATGCGCGGGGGGTGCTTTTCTCGCTCGATGCCATTCAAACGGTGGGCGCCTTTCCCTCGAGTGTGGAGCACGTGGATTTTCTGAGCGCGGACGCTCACAAATGGATGCTGGGTCCGATGGCCATGGGAATCGTTTATGTGGCCAAGGAACACTTCGAAAAGCTGCGACCCCTCATGCTGGGGGCTTGGAATGTGAAGAGCCCGGATTTCATTGCGCAGGATCGGATCGAGTTGGTGGAGACGGCCCAGCGCTACGAGAGCGGGGTGCTGAATGCTTCGGGAATTGTGGGCATGAAGGCTGCGATCGACCTCCTAATGGAGGTGGGCATCGAGGTGATTGCCGAGCGACTGCTGCGGCTCAAGCGCTCGCTCTTGCACCACTTGGAACCGCTTGGGTTCGAGCCCTTGGGATTCCGCGATGGCGCGAGTGCGAGTGGGATCACCAGCCTCGTCCATCCCAGCGTCGATCTGCCGGCGCTTTTTCAGAAATTGGCGGCCAAGAACGTGGTGGTGTCCCAGCGGCACTTGCGGGGCGGGAAAGCCTTTTTGCGCTTCAGCCCCCATTTTTACAACACGGAGGAGGAGATCGCTCGGGCGGTGGAAGTGGTCCGCAAGTCGATCTGAACAAAGCTCTTGACGCTCGTGCCGGGGCCTCCCACTCTCCCGATGCGCGCAAGCGCGCCAACCCAATCGCGCAAAACCTTGGACCAAAAAGAACTCAAGAAGATCCTGGAGCTGATGAAGGAGTATGAGTTGACGCTCTTTCATCTCGAACAAGAGGGCGTCAATTTGAAGTTGGAAAAAGGAGGCGCGGCTCCCGTCATGATGGCCCCGCCCGCGCCGATCGCCCCCGTCGCGGCGGTGGCCGCAGCCGGCCCCGCGGCCCCTGCGGGAGAGGCAGCCCCGAGCGAACCAAGCGGCAACGACATCCCCTCTCCCATGGTGGGCACTTTCTATCGCTCGCCTTCTCCCGACGCCAAGTCTTTCGTGAAGGTCGGCGACTCCATCAGCGAGGGGCAGGTCATCTGCATCATCGAGGCCATGAAAGTCATGAATGAGATCAAGGCAGAAACCTCGGGAACCATCACCGACATCTTGGTGGAAGATGCCACGCCAGTGCAATACGGCCAGCCGCTCTTCCGCATTTCCTGACTCCTGTGCCGCGGTCGAAAATGTTCAAAAAGGTTCTCGTCGCCAATCGAGGAGAGATCGCTCTCCGCGTGATCCGGGCCTGCAAGGAATTAGGGGTCAAATCGGTGGCCGTCTATTCCGAGGCAGACGTCGATTCCATGCATGTGCAGCTGGCTGACGAAGCCATCTGCATCGGCCCCGGGCCCAGCAAGGACAGCTACTTGAAGCCCAACCGGATCATTGCCGCGGCCGAGATCGCGGACGCGGATGCCATCCACCCGGGGTATGGGTTCCTTTCGGAAAACCCGCAGTTCGCTGCCATCTGCGAGAGCTGCAAAATCAAGTTCATCGGCCCGAGTGCGGAAGTCATTACCCGCATGGGCGACAAAAACCAGGCGCGTGCCACCGCTCGTCAATTCGGCGTGCCCATCACCCCGGGCAGCGATGGCGTTCTCGGCGAGGAGGACGAGGCCTTGGCCATCGCCAAGAAAATCGGTTTCCCGATCATGATCAAGGCTTCGGCGGGCGGCGGAGGACGCGGGATGCGTCCCTGCTTCAAGGAGAGCGAGTTCATCGATCTCTTCCGGGCGGCCAGCCGAGAGGCCGCTGCTTGTTTTGGCAATGGGGACTGCTACCTCGAGAAGCTGGTGGTCAATCCCCACCACATCGAGTTCCAATTGATCGCCGATACGCATGGCAATGTCATTCAGTTAGGCGAACGCGATTGCTCTCTCCAGCGGCGGAACCAGAAAATCATCGAGGAGTGCCCCTCGCCCTTCCTCAAGCCCGAGACGCGCGAGGCCATGGCGGAGGCCACGGTCACTCTGGCCCGCAATATTGGCTATGAGAACGCGGGCACCATCGAGTATCTCGTTGATGACAAGGGCAATTTCTACTTCATGGAGATGAACACCCGCATCCAAGTGGAGCATCCCATCACCGAAGAGGTTTTCGGCTGCGATCTCATCAAGGAACAAATCCGAATCGCCGCGGGTGAGCGGGCGTCCGAGCACGTTCTCAATTCCCAACCTCGGCACCACAGCATCGAGTGCCGAATCAATGCGGAAGACCCCTACAACAATTTCGCGCCCAGCCCGGGCCACATCGGGCTCTGGTATGCGCCGGGGGGACGGGGTGTCCGGGTCGACACCCACGTTTACTCCGGCTACAACGTGCCGCCCTACTACGATTCGATGATTGCCAAGCTCATCGTGACGGGAGCGACGCGCGAGATCGCCACCTCCCGCATGTTGCGAGCGCTGGATGAATTCTACATTCACGGCATCAAGACCACCATCCCCTTTCAGGCGGCCATCCTGAAAACGTCCGATTTCGAGAAGGGGAAATACCACATCAAGTGGGTGGAGAGCTTTCTCGAAAAACACCTCAAGGAGGTGGAGAAGGAGAAGGCCAAGTCGGCATGACCGAGGCCCGCTTTTACGGCATTCTCGATCTGGGCTACGTCGAACTCTCCCAAGCCAGCCAGACCGCGCGGAGGCTTTTGGCGGCTGGCGTGGACGTGCTCCAGCTGCGAGCCAAGGCCCACCAGGCGAGCGATCTCCTGGTTCTCGCGGGTGAGCTGGGGACGGCTTGCCGCGAAGCGGGGGTGCCGTTCATCGTGAATGATTTTCCGGAGCTGGCTGCTGAGGTGGGGGCGAGCGGGGTCCATCTGGGGCAGGAGGATGGGTCTCTCGCTGAGGTCCGAGAGCGGTTCCCCGCACTCGCGATTCTCGGACGCTCCACCCACAGTTTGGAGCAGGCCTGCGCCGCCGAGAGGGAAGGAGCGGACTACATTGGCTTTGGCCCCTTGCATGCCACGCCCACCAAACCGGGCCGCGCTCCCATCGGCTTGGGAGACTTGGCAACCGTTCACCAACGGGTGCGCCTTCCCATCTTCGCGATCGGCGGGATCAAGCTGGACAATCTCTCCCAGGTAGCCGCGGCGGGAGCGAAACGAGTCGTGATTGTCTCCGAGCTCTTGCAAAGTGGCGACCCTGCCGCTTACATCGCCCAGGCCAGGGCCCGTCTCGGCCGGTCCTAAGTCCTCAACCAACCGTCATCCCACTCTGCACCATGTCTTTGCTCGTCGCCGGAACCATCGCCATCGATAACATCAAAACTCCGGTCGCGGATGAGAAGGGCTTGCTGGGCGGGTCCGCAGCCTACGCCGCCTTGAGCGCCTCCTTCTTCCACCAGCCGGTCCACTTGGTGGGGATCGTCGGGCAGGATTTTCCGGAAGCGCATCTAGAGATGCTGCAGGGGAAAGGCGTCGACCTCGGCGGCTTGGAGCGATCCTCCGGCGAGTCCTTTTTCTGGGCCGGCGAATACTTCGATAATATGAACCAGCGCAAGACCTTGGAGGTCTCGGTCAATGTCCTGGAAAGCTGGCAGCCGAAAATCCCGCCCGCTCTCCAAGCCAGCAGCCATGTGGTGCTGGCCAACATGAGTCCGGAGAATCAGATGCAAGTGCTCGACCAGTTGACCGGCGAACCCTTTGTGGTGGCCGACACCATGGACCTCTGGATGGAGATCGCCAAGGATCGCCTGCTGGATGTGCTCCAGCGGATTGATTTGCTGGTGCTCAATGACAGCGAGGCCCGCCTGCTGGCCGGCACCAACAATCTCATCGTGGCCGGCGCGCGCTTGCAAGGGATGGGTCCCGCGAAGGTCATCATCAAGTTAGGAGAACATGGCTGCTTTCTTTTCGGCGAGGGTGAGCACGAGTTCTTCTCTTGTGCCGCTTACCCGCTGAAGGGCGTGGAAGACCCGACCGGCGCGGGCGACACGTTCCTGGGTGGCCTCATCGGGCATTTGGCGGCTCAGGGCAGCCATCAGCCCAGCTTCACCGAATTGAAGCAGGCCTGCGTTCACGGGACGATCATGGCGTCCTTCACGTGCGAGGAGTTTTCGACTCGCAAGTTGGAAGAGATCGCCCTCGGCCAGGTGCAAGCTCGCCTGAATCGCTTCCGGGAATACACCGCTTTCTGAGCGGGCGGAGGAGGGGCTCGCTCCCGTCGGAAGTCCGGGCGTCTTGACGGCTGGGGCGGAGGATTTTATCGAGGAAGCCATGATTCGGGTCGAGGATGGTGGAGGCGGCGGAGCTTCGTTGATCGAGGGGGTGCGGGATTTCTTCGGGCCGGCGGGTCGCTTGGCTTCGTGGTCGGGGTATGAGCATCGCTCTCAGCAGCTCCAGCTCTCGGAGGCCATCGCGAGTGCGCTCTCCAGCGGGAGGCCACTCCTGGCCGAGGCGGGGACGGGCGTGGGAAAGTCGCTCGCTTACCTCCATCCGGCGACCCAGTTGGCGCTCGAGGGGGAGCGCAAGGCCATCGTGTCGACCCACACCATTCACTTGCAGGAGCAGCTTTTGCACAAGGATTTGCCACTCTTGGAAGAGGTCACTGGAGAGTCGGTTCGGGCGGTCTTGCTGAAGGGCAGGAGGAATTTCCTTTGTCCCAATCGTCTCAAGAATGCCGTGCGTTTGGCGGCCAGTCTCTTCACCTCTAGTGAGCAATCGGAGCTGTCTCGCATTCTCAAGTGGAGCCGTGAGACGGAGGACGGCTCCCTGAGTGATCTCCCGTTTGTGCCCTCGCCCAAGGTCTGGGGACAGGTCTGCAGCGAGGCGCATCTCTGCACCATGCGGTCCTGTGGCTATGGGGGGCGATGCTGGTTTCAGGAGATGAGGAAGCAGGTGGCGGAAGCCCAGTTGGTCATCCTCAATCACGCGCTTTTCTTCTCGCTCGTGACGGGGGGCGATGACTTGGAGCAGCCCCTTAGTGGCTACCTTTTCCCCGAGGACTTCGTGGTCTTCGATGAGGCCCACACCTTGGAGAATGTGGCGGCTTCCGCCCTGGGATTGAATCTTTCGTCCGGAGGCTTGCTGGGCGAGCTGCAGCGCCTGTTTCATCCCCGCTCTCACAAGGGGCTCTTCAAAGTGGTGGCGGATGAGGAGGGAACCGGCTTGGTGGCGACCGCCTTGCAGGCGGCTTCGGACTTCTTCGACGAGGTCACGGAGAAAGCCCGCTTGGGCGAGGGGAACGGAGGGCGGGAGCGACGGGTGCGGGAGGTCGATTGGGTCGAGAACTCCCTGGCACCACCGCTCCATGCCATTGAGGAGCGCTTGAAAGGGCACTATGAGGAGCGGACGGAAAGGGGCCTCGAGGAGAGTGGGCTGACCGCCGAGTTGGCCGAGATGGGGCGTCGCTTGCGAGAAGCCCGCTTGGGATTGGCCCATTTCTTGGACCAAGCCAGAGAGGAAGAGGTCTATTGGGTGGAGCGCTCCGGGCGGGGCGTCGCCCTCCGCTCGGCTCCGGTCAAGGTGGCCGATTCGCTGCGGCGGATGTTTTTCGCCGAAGATCGACCAGCCTGCGTCTTCACGAGCGCCACCCTCTCGGCCGGGGAGGCGGGGCTGGGCTACTTTCGCCGACGGGTGGGTGGCGAGCAGGCGGATGCGCTTCGGGTCGAGAGTCCCTTCGATTACGCCAAGCAGATGCGACTTTCGGTGGTCAAGTCGATGCCCCCTCCGGACGAGCCCAGCTACGAAGCCAAGCTCCGGGAGTGGATCCAACACTTCCTGAAAGAGTCCCGGGGGCGTGCCTTCGTGCTGTTTACAAGCTACCGGCAGTTGGAGAAAACGGCCGCTTCGCTCGAGGCCTGGATCGAGAGCCAAGGCTGGATTCCCCTGCGGCAAGGGGCCTCGGGTTCACGCCGACAGTTGCTCGAACGTTTCCGGAAAGAGGAGAGCTGCGTGCTTTTTGGGACGGATAGTTTCTGGACCGGGGTGGATATCCCGGGCGAGAAACTCTCCAATGTGATGGTGGTCCGGCTGCCGTTCGCCGTTCCGGACCACCCGCTGGTCGAGTCACGCATCGAAGCGATCGAGGCCGAGGGCGGCAATGGCTTTCGCGACTACTCGCTCCCGGAAGCGGTCTTGAAATTGCGCCAAGGAGTGGGTCGCTTGATTCGCTCGACCTCGGACACCGGGATGGTGGCCATTTTGGACTCTCGCGTGGTGAGCAAGTTTTATGGGAAACGCTTTTTGGAGGCCTTGCCGAAGACGAAGGTCCATCTGGTGGGGTAATACCAACCTCCAGAATTCACTGGCAGAATGGAGGGGAGGTGTTGAGGGGAAGAGGCGCTGAAGCGCGTGGAAGGGAGGGCCGGAGTCTTTCGAGCCAGCCCTGCGTTTCTCCTCGGTTACGGTGCCTGCACCGCGCCCTCGTCGCGCCTTGGTCTGGCTCGAAATCCACTCGGCCATTCTACCAGCCAATTCTGCAGCTTGGTATAAGGGGACGGCCCGGGCTTCAGGTTTCGCGTTTCAGGGTGGCGAGGAGGCGGTGGAGTTCGGCAGCTGGGAGCTGGCCGGGGGCGTTCGGTCGGTTGAGGTAGCCGTAGTTGAGAACACTTCCGGCCTGGCCCAGGACGACCCGGGAAATCGGCCCGAGGGGTCCCATGCCCATGAGGGCTAGGGGGAGGGGGCTAGTTTGGAGGAGTTCGACGAGATCGGCGAGCTGGTAGTGGTTTTTTGGCGTGACCGCGAACTTGGCCAGGTCGAAGCCCCGTTCCCTCGCTTGCTCGATTTTTTCTTGTAGCTGATCGATGGCTGGCATGCCTTCGAAGTCGTGAAAGGAGGCGATGGCGATGAAGTCAGCCCGTCTCGGATGCTGGAGGACTTCCGGATGCCGCTCCCCTCGCGCGAGCTCGACGTCGAAGAGATCGGCCAGGCGGAGGCAGCCTTGGACCCTTTCCCGACGATCCTGATCGGTGAGGGCCGGGTTGCCGCCTTCACTGGGATGGCGAACGGTCGCCAAAAGCGGTCTCGGTGCGCTGGGAATAGGGGAGGGCAGGAAATCGGCGCGAAGCTCGAGAAAGTCGAAAGGCACGCTTTCTTTGGCCGAGGACAACTCTTTCAGCCGGGCCAGGCAGGCGGCGCTGTGAGCGGTGGCCACCACAGAGCCTTGCGAGGGGATCTTCTGAGACGAATTTTCTGGCTTCCTGCTCATCTCTGGAAAAGAGTGCGCCTCCCTGTTCCTAAGAGGATGGGGCATTTGAGGCAGCGACCATGCTCGGACGGCAACAAGAGATCAATCTCCAAATCAATCAGCTGATGGATGGCGCCCTTATCGCGCTGGCATTCTTCACCTGCTACTTCCTGCGCGCGGCCTTGCCTGAATGGTTTGATTCCATCCTTTCTTTCAATGTCCGACCGGTGCCTCCGCTGCGGGAATTGATGTGGATTCCGGCCATCACCGTGCCCTTCACGCCCCTCGTTTTGGAGCTGTATGGCTACTACCGAGACCCTCTCCAGAAGGATTCCGTCCGCTCCTTGCGGCAGATGACCCAGGCGCTGCTGGTGATGTCCGCCATTGTGGGCGCTTGTGTCATTTTTTTGAAGTGGGCTCCCGAAAGTCGCTCCGTGCTGCTGCTGTTCATTCCCACGGCCGGTCTGCTGCTTTTGGCCAAGGAAGAACTGGTGAAGCGTTCGGTGATTCGGCGGCTGCGAGATTCGAATCAAAAGGAGCGGCTGCTCCTGGTGGGCACGGAGGACGATGTCGCTCGCTTGGAGAAGAAGCTCGATGCAGTTCAGATGCAGATCGCGGAGGTGGTAGAGCGCTTCGATATTTCTGAGCGACCCCTGGAGGAGTTTTTGAAGCTGCTCCACGAGCACTCGGTCCAGCGAGTGGTCTTCGCACCCGCCCATTTGAACTTCGCCCAGATCGAGCAAGCCATTTTGGCTTGCGAGGACGAGGGCGTGGAGTCCTGGGTCTCGGCGGATTTCATCAATACCAGCCTGGCCGAGGCGCGGTTTGATACCTTTGGCGGTCGGCCCATGATTGTCTTCCGCACCACGCCCGAGACCTCTTGGGCCCTCCTGCTGAAGGAATTTCTGGATCGATCCGGGGCGGCCCTCGTCCTCCTTCTGAGCTTCCCCCTTTGGGCGCTTGCAATCGTCGGGATCAAACTGTCTTCACCCGGTCCGGTTTTTTTTCACCAAATGCGGGGGGGGCGACACGGAAAACCGTTCACCATTCTTAAATTCCGGACCATGAGTGTGGACGCCGAGGAGAAGAAGCGGGAGCTTTTGCAGGCCAATGAGATGTCGGGCCCCGTTTTCAAGCTCGAGAAGGACCCGCGGGTTTTTCCGTTTGGCGCCTTTCTTCGTCGGTTCAGCATCGACGAGCTGCCGCAGCTCCTGAACGTGGTCCGCGGAGAGATGAGTCTGGTGGGGCCGCGCCCGCTGCCCGTCTACGAAGTCGAGCAAATCGAAAATTCCTCCCATCGCCGAAGACTGAGCATGAAACCTGGCATCACTTGCATTTGGCAGGTCAGCGGGCGCAATCAGATTAGCGACTTTGAGGACTGGGTCCGGCTCGACCTCCAATACATCGACAACTGGTCGATCTGGCTCGATCTCAAGATCCTCCTGCAAACTCTGCCCGTGGTCCTCTTTGGCTCAGGCGCGAGGTAGCCTCCGGCTCCGCGGAAGAAATTTACGCAAAGAGCAGTTTGACGATTGTCAGGGACGCTGTTTGACTCCCTACCCGATCATGACCCCCTCAGTTCGTTTTCCCTTTTCTGGAAGGGGCCGCTTGGCCGCGGCCTGTGTCGCCTGGGCATTTTGCCAAGCCGGGCCTCTCGCCGCACAGGAGGCAAACGCGGCCATCGCCGCGAAAATCGATAGCGTCGAGATTCTGGAAGCGCGCACGCCTGAGTATGAAGGCGGGACCATCACCCGGCGGGATTCGGGAACACGGGAGTGGGTTTTGATTGAGTCCGAATTGGAAATTCGCTCGGCCGACCGGGAAAACCGCTCGCCCTTTCATCCGAGTTTGCAGGTCAACTTCCACGTGGCTCTCGAAAAAAATTCGGAGACTGGAAAAATCGCGGTCCTTTCCGGGGAGGTCGATTATGTCAATGTGCGCTTTGGCGAAACCATCCGAGTGGGGGCCTTCATTTCGCCCAACGACCTTGAATTGATGTCGGGCGACCGGGATCCCGGGAAGAAGGTGGTCAATTGGTATGCGATCGAAGTGGTCTCGGAGGGGACCATCTTGGACATGGCGGGCGAGGGCGGTCCCAAGCGCCTGCGCAAAGAAGATCCTGAGAGCCACTGGTGGAAGGTGGACAGTCCGCTCATTGAGAAGTTCACGGTCATTCGAGCGAGAAAAGACACGCCCTTCGCCCCCATGTGGTGGGATTACTACGCAGAGGAAGCTGGCTCGGGAGGAGCCGAGTAAATTGTCAAAAAGGGCCCCGGATCCTCAAACACTGGTCACAAAATCTAGGTAAGAACACATGGCATCGAAGAAAGCGGTCTACACCCTCAGCTTGGGCTCCCAGGTGGTCAGCATGGCCAAATTCCTGCCCGCGAAGAAAGGGCTCATCCTGGCGGGCTACCAAGAATCGGAATTGGCTCCCGACCCCGCTTCCGAGGCCGCCCGCATGGCTCAGACCCGATTGGCCGTGCAAGAGCTGACCGAAGGCCTGAAAGCCAAAGGGCAAGAGGTCTATCTCGTGATTGGTGGGCAGATCCCGCTCATCAAATTCGTCAAGCTGCCTCCGATCGGCGACGATCAAGCGGAGGAGATTGTCGAATTTGAAGCCCAACAGAACATTCCCTTCCCCTTGGAAGAAGTGGCTTGGGGTTATCATATCTTGGAGCGCTCCGCCGGTGGGCAGCAGGAAGCCATGCTGGTCGCGATCAAGCACGATCAGCTGAGCGAACTCAATGAAGCGGTGGAAGACGCAGGCCTCGTCACGGAGATGGCGCAGTCCTCCGCCCAAGCTCTCTACAACGCCTACCGTTTCAGCCATCCCGCCGAGCAAGAGCCGGTGTTGTTGGTGGAGATCGGCGCGCGTGCCACCAACTTGATCTATGCCCAAGGGGACTCCGTCTTCGCCCGCACGACGACCTTTTCTGGAGGGAGTGTCACGGCGGCCATTGCCAAGGAGCTCGATCTCTCCGTGGCCGAGGCCGAGGCTCTCAAGGTCTCTCAAGGAATGGTTTCTCTAGGAGGGGCCTATGAAGAACCAAATGATCCACAGGTGGCCGCCATGGCCAAGATCATCCGCAATGCGATGGGTCGTCTCCAAGCAGAAATCACGCGAACCAATAATCACTACCGCGGCCAACAAGGCGGGGCGCTGCCCGCCAAGATCATTCTCTGTGGTGGGGGCGTGGCCTTGCCCTACACGGCGGAGTTCCTGCAGGAAAAGTCTGGCCTGCCGGTGGAGTTCTCGAACTCCCTCCAAGCGGTCAGTTTAGGCAAGGGAGTCCAGGCCGACCTCATTAGCTCCAAAGCCCACTTGCTGGGAGATCACGTGGGCTTGGCTCTGGCCGCTCAGGGCAAGGGCTCCATCAAGATCGCTCTTCTTCCCCAGAAAGTGGAGGCCAGGAAAGACTTGGCCAAGCGCAAACCGAACCTCATCGCAGCTCTTGTTTGCTTGGTCGTGCTCTTTGGGTCTGTGGCAGCCTACCACTTGAATGCCGCCCGCATTTATAAAGAGGCGACCGCTGAAATGGACGCGCCCTTGTCCGAGCTGCGGCGCTATGACCGCAGCATCAATCAGGTGGAGAGAAGGATCGATGATCTCTCCAAGGTTCAGGGGGAATACACCTCGCTCACCAACGCCCGCACCCAGTGGATCGAAATCCTGAGCGCCTTGCAAGATCTCTTCGCCGATCCTTCTCAATGGACGGTTGATTTCGCTCCCGTAATCGATGGAAGCCCCGTCTTGGATGCGCTCGGAGATGGGGTCGAGTTCGCCGAAGCCGCGCAGCCGGAAGGAGGACCGCCCCCGGGTCAATTTGGGCCCCCAGCCGAACCCCAGATTGCCAGCATCCGGATCGTGGGCCTGTACCGCGAAAACGAGCAGTCCCAAGCGCTTATCGATTCCCTGGTGGAAAAACTCCAAGGGTCCGAGGTTTTCGCCATTTCTGAATTCACTCCAGAGGATTTGAGAAACCGAGTCATTCTGCGGCTTGATGTTCCATCGGACGAAGCCTTTGCCTCGATGTTCCAACTAGACCTGCCTCTGGCCAAGCCGATTTCTCTCAACTGAAGCCTACCCACCGATTTGAAAGAGAACAAATTTTTGACTGTCTACCTGATCCTTCTGGGATTGGTCCTAGCCGGTGGGGTCTATGGATGGCTCCAAACCAGCAGCCAACACAAGGAAGCGCAGGAGCTCTATGAAAGAGAGCTTTCCAGCAAAACCCGCTTAGAACGTGGCAAGCCTTTTCCGAATCAGGAAAACCTGGATGAGATGGAAGAGAGCGCCCAGGAATACGCCAAGGTAGTAGAAGAACTCAAGGCGGTGGTTTCAGACTACCAGCCCCCGGTCTACGATGTCTTGCTGTCCCAATTTCAGAGCCGATTGAGAGGCTTGGTCGAAGGAAGCGTCGCGGAGCTGGAAGCAGCCGGAGTGTCGCTCGAAGAGGTCGAGTCTTTCTACTACGGGATGGACAAATACCAAAGCGTGGCGCCGACCCAAGAGGCGGTTCCCTTCTTGCTCTACCAAGCAGAGGCCATTCAGGAAGTGCTCGCCACTTTGGCGGGCAACCAAATCTCCGAGCTCCTCTCATTTAGCCGAGAAGAGATCCCTCCCGAAAAGGGGCGCGGTTTCGGTGAAGCCCCCCAGTATGGCGATGAGGATTTCGATGAACGAGCCCTCCCATCAGAAGACACGATTTCGCAATCCATGCCCTTTCAGATGGCCTTCCAAGGGTCGGAGGCAGCGCTTCAGGGGGTGCTGAACGATCTCGCGAGTTCGCCGAATTACTTTTTTGTGGTCCGGGCGCTCCGCATTGAGAATGCCGAGAAGGAAGGGCCCAAGACAGAGGATGCGAAACTGAGCACCCGGGAAGGGGAGGATCGTCGCGGCAAGATTCTGCTCGGCAACGAAGAGGTGATTGCCTCGCTCCTGATTGATCTCGTGTTCTTCCCCGAAGAAGAAACCAGCGAAAACTGATTGGCAACTGCGATGGATCTCAAGAAAACTTACGACAAGCTCTCCTTAGGCATCGCGCTCGTGGCGCTTTTGGTGGTGGGAGGACTGCTGGCCAAAAATACCCTCGCCTTTGGGGAGCGTTTGGGAGGCCGTGCGGTCTCGCCCAGCGATGAAATGCCGCCCATCCCCATCCAAGAGACCAAAGACACCATCCAGAGCGTGCAGGCCCCCTCACAATGGTCGTGGTCGGAGCAGGATGAGATGGAGCTCTATCTGTTCAGCTCTCAGCGGGTCATGGTGGATGCGGGAGGTTCTCTCAAGGTCCTTGTGCCCAGTTCTTTCCCGATTGCCGGCGAGTCGATTCCCCTGAGCTGGTTTGAGGCAAATCAGCTCGATTTTCTCGAGGGGTCCATCCTGCAAGAAGACTTGGATGGGGATGGGTTCACCAACCAGGAAGAGTTCCTCGGTCAGACGGACCCTCGTGACGAGACCAGCCATCCACCGAACTGGGAAAAGCTGGTTTTGGAAAAGGTCGTCCGTCCGAATCTTTCCTTGGAGCTGGCCTCCATTGCCGGGAGCATCTTCCAATTCAAAGCGGAGGTCTGGTTCCAGCGGAATCCCGTTACCGGATTTTTAAAGCCGGGAGATACCTTTCCGCGACGCGGTCAACAGGCTGCTTGGAAGTTTGTTCCCGAGTGGACTTTCGTGAAGGTCGAGAAGGAGATCTTTGACGGCCAGGAGCAAGACGTCGCGACTCTTGAGCGAATCTTTCCGGCCGATTACCCGGAAGGGGCCTTTCCTCGGCACGCAGAGCTCAAGCTGCCCAAGGGCCAAAAAGTGGCCGCTTCTCCCGAATTTGCCGTCTTTCAGTATCTCATTGATGGCCAGGAAATCGGACCCATTGCCGAAGGGCAGACTTTCACCATCCCGATGGAAAACAGCCCCACCTTCCTCCTGAAAAAAATCACTCCCGAAGGGGCTGAGCTGGCCTTCGACAACCCAGAAACGGGAGAGTCGGCTGAGTTCGTGGTGCTCCCCGCCCAGGGCTGACCCGAAGCGCACTCCACGTTTTCTCCTTTTCCTTTCCCCAGAACCCCAGCATTCTAAGCCGCCCGTCCTTCCTCGAAATTTCTCCGCCCCTTCTCTATTTTTTGTTGCCTCGCCATTCCTGAGGCTCTACCCAAACCGACTTCACATCAACCGCATACCACCTCGGCATGACCAAATCCCTCCCCCCCACTGCTTTCAAAGTCATTCGTTTCGGGTCGCTCACCTCTCTCGCCATGGCGCTCTTCGCAGGATCGCTTGCGAGTGCTGGAGAGAGTGACTACTCCGGAAAGTCCGGTTACTCTGGAAAAAATGGCTCGCCTGGCAGCGCCATTGCGGAGCGAGCCCGGGCCCAGAAGCAGGCTCGTCTTCGGGAGGCAGAAGAGCTCCGCGCCGAAGGGATCCGAGCCTACAATGACGGCAATTGTGAGCTGGCTTTTGCCAAGCTGGGAGAGGCCTTGGAAGTCCTTCCTCAAGCCCCCGCTACCGACAAATTGCGCAGCAAGATCGTCGATGAATACAGCAAGGCTGGAATTTGTTATGCCCAAGAGCTGGCAGACGCCTATCGTTACGCTGAGGCCAAGTCCGTTTTGAACGATGTCTTGGCAGCCGACCCGGACAACGAGAAAGCCAAGAAGCTCTTATCGGATTTAGACGACCCCGAAAGATACCCCGTGGCGGCTACCCCGCAGCTGGGAGAGGACATCGCAGAGGTGAACCGCCTCCTCAACCTGGCCTACAGTCACTATGAACTAGGGGAGTATGACAAAGCGGAGGACGTTTACAACTCGGTGCTCCGGATCGATCCTTACAACAAAGCGGCCCGCAACGGCCTGGAGCGAGTCGAAACCATCCGCTCAGATTACTACCAATCTGCCTACGACCATACCCGGGCTCGCATGCTGCGAATGGTCGACGAGGGATGGGAGACGAGTGTTCCCCTGGCTACCGATTTGGGCTTGGGAGTGGACCCAGGACTTGACCCTGCCTCGGATGGACGGGCTTACATCGAGACCAAGCTCAAAGAAATCAATCTGCCCGTCGTTTCCTTCATCGATACCCCAGTGGATGAGGCGCTTGAATTTCTGAGGCTCCAAAGCATCGAGAATGACACTTTGGAAAGTGATCCCACCAAGAAAGGGGTCAATTTCATTCTCCAGTTGCCCAGCGGCGGAGGGGCGGCAGCCGCCCCCAGTGGCGGTGGGGACGACCTGGGCTTGGGCGGCCTGGGTGGAGATTTCGGCGGCTTGGGCGGCGGCGGCAACGTTGGCAACTCCATTCCGACCGTCAGCATCAATCAACTTCGGAATGTGCCGCTCATTGAAGCCCTCCGCTATGTCTGCGAAGGGGCTGGCTTGAAATACAAGATCGAGCCCTTCGCCGTGGTGGTGGTGCCCCAGAGCGATACCAGTGGGGACATGTATCAAAAGGTCTTCCGCGTTCCACCTGACTTTTTGGAATCAATCGCGGCCTCCGGCGGAGGTGGTTCGAGTGGGGGAGCTTTTGACCCCTTTGCCGCTGGCGGCGGCGACTCTGGCGGAGGAATCGAAGCTCGGCCGAACGCGAGGGAGGCACTCAGTCAAGCCGGTGTTCCCTTTGGGGATGGGTCCAGTGCTGTCTTCAATCCAGGCAACTCCACTTTAACGGTTCGTAATACCCAAGCCGCCATGGAGTTAATCGAAATCTTGGTGGACAGTGTCCGGCTGAAAGCACCCAACCAAGTGGCCATCTCCTCCAAGTTCATCGAGGTCCAACAGGAAGATGAAAACGAGCTGGGGTTCAACTGGCTTCTGGGAAGCTTTGGAGTCGGTCCATTTGGAGTGGCCGAAGACGGCATTCAGATCAGCGGGGGCACGGAAGGAACGGGCGTGCCGCTCCTCAACGGTGATCAAAGTAGTAATTTCCCGACGGTCACAGGACTTGGCCAGACCAATCCAGTGACCTCAGGACTTCGGTCTGGCGACTTTGGCATTTCGCGAGGAGCGCTCGATGCCGTCCTGGGAGGTTCTGCTTCCGCCGCAGCCATCCAAACAGCCGCTCCAGGCTTGCTCTCTCTCACGGGGATCTTCACGGATCCTCAATTCCAACTGGTCATCCGCGCCCTCGACCAGAAGAAAGGAACCGATTTCATGTCGGCACCCAGCGTCACGACCAAGAGTGGCCAACGAGCTAAAATCGAGGTCATTCGGGAATTCTGGTATCCTTCGGAATATGACCCACCTGAACTTCCCGACCGAGTTGGTTTGACTGGAACGGAGACGTTGGTGACAGATCCCATCACGGGGCTCGTTACTGGCAACGCCTCGAGCTCTGGATTCCCGGTGACACCGGCTAACCCCACTGCCTTTGTGAACAAGAACATCGGAGTGACCCTGGAAGTGGATCCGGTGGTGGGAGGCAATGGCTACACCATCGATCTCAACCTCGCTCCTGAAGTGATTGAATTCGATGGCTTCATTAACTACGGCACCCCCATTTCTGCTCCCGGAACGGACGTTTTTGGAAACTCGACCTCCACCATCATCACCGAAAACCGCATTCTTCAACCTGTCTTCGGGACTCGTAGAGTGCAGACTTCAGTGACCGTTTGGGACGGCCAGACGGTCGGGATCGGGGGCTTAATCCGTGAAGACGTCCAAAAAGTGGAGGACAAGGTGCCGGTGCTGGGAGATGTCCCGATTCTGGGTCGCCTCTTCCGCAGCCGGGTCGAAAACAAACTCCGCCGAAACCTCATGATCTTCGTGACGGCCGAGTTGATTGATCCCTCTGGCAGACCTGTCAATGAAACGAGTGCGGCCGTCGATAGCGGCCTCAATGGTCTGGGCGGTCCAGCGGCCAGTGCACTTCTACCATCTGTTCCCACAAGCGGCTTTTGATAGTAGATTAAGAGGAAGGACTCGATCATTTTGACGGGCGGGGCAGATTGCCCCGCCCGTTTGTTTTCAAGTAAATGCCTGAAGGAAACGAGGTTTGGGTTTTGACCGGAGGAGTGGCCTCCGGGAAGTCTTCTTTCCTGGAGCGATTGAAAAGGCGCAGGCCTGAACTAGGGGTCTTTCTAGCGGACGAGAACGCCCGCCAGTGGCTTGAGTCGCCTTCCCTGCGGAAAGAGATTGAGGCGGTTTTTGAGGGAGAAGAGGTCTTTGAGAGTGGGGTTCCCAAGCGAGAACGGATCCGTGAACTCATCTTTGGCGATCCCAAGCGGCGAGGCCGCCTAGAAGCGATTTTGCATCCCCGCGTAATTGAGGATTGCAAAAAAGCCATCGAAGGCTACTTAGCCTCCCAAGCTAGCTCGCCGTTTCTGGCGGATATCCCGCTTTACTATGAGGCGGCTATTCACCTCCCCGGCGTCAAAGTGGTCGTGGTCGCCGCATCGCCCTCCACCCAGATTCTCCGTCTCCAGGGCCGGGGAATCCCGGAAGACATCGCTGGCTTGATCTTGGACTCCCAGTTTCCTTTTACAAAAAAGGTCAAGGCCGCCCACCGGGTGATTTGGAACGACGGGACGACGAGGCAACTTGACCGACAAGCGGAGCTATTTTTCAGAAACGATCCTTCATCATGAGCGAGCCAAAAGATCCTGCGCCGAGCAGCCCTCTTCCATCGGAAGAAGGCACCCAAGCGGTGGCGGTGGAGAGCAAAGAGCCAGAGAACGACCGGCCACCTCTTCCCGAGCTGGTCAGTATCAATGAGCTGCACGCGCGTCCGGCCGCAGAGCTCCTCCAGCTAGCCGTCGAGCTCAATCTCCGACTCAATGGGAGAGGCAAGCACCAACTGATCCATCAGTTAGCCAGCTTTTACGTCCGGAATGATGTCCGGGTGGAAGCCGAAGGCTTGCTCGATCTTCAAAAGGAGAACTTTGGTTACCTCCGTTATCCCGAGTTCAGTCTCAAGCCGCTTCCGGACGACATTTACGTCCATACTAGCTTGGTGCGCGAATTTGGACTGCGCTATGGCAGTCGCCTCAAGGTGGTGCTTCGTAAGCCACGCAATCGTGATAAATTCATACCAGCTGAGACCGTCCTCGAAATCGAGGGCAGCGCCGTGGAGGGCCATGCTCCCAGCAGACCTTTCGAAAAGCTGACCGCCCTGTTTCCTGATCAGCGACTGATATTGGAAAATCGCGCCGTGCCCACCATTGCTCCTCGTTTGGTCGATTTGGTCGCTCCGCTCGGCATGGGACAGCGCGGCTTGATTGCTGCGCCACCTCGGGGAGGCAAGACGATCCTGCTGAAGGAGATCGCTCGGTCTCTTCACGAGAATTACCCGGAAGTGGAACTGATAGTTCTTTTGTTGGACGAACGTCCTGAGGAGGTGACCGATTTTCAAGAAGCGGTCGATGCTCAGGTCTTCAGCTCCACCTTTGATGAATCTCCCAAGCGCCACATCCAGTTAGCTGAGTTGGTGAGCGAACGGGCCAAGCGATTGGTCGAGCAGAAAAAGGATGTGGTTCTCCTGCTGGACAGTCTGACCCGTCTGGCGCGTGGGTTCAATGCTCTCCAAGGCGGCAAAGGTGGCACCATGTCAGGTGGCATCCATCGCAAAGCCCTGGAGAAGCCGAGGCGATTCTTTGGGTCGGCTCGCAATGTGGAAGAAGGCGGCAGCCTCACGATTCTGGCCACGGCCCTCATCGAGACCGAGTCCAAGATGGATCAGGTCATCTTCGAGGAGTTCAAAGGCACGGGGAATATGGAGCTGCATTTGGATCGGGAGTTCGCCGAGCAGCGGATGTTCCCGGCCATCCATCTCCCGAAGTCGGGGACGCGGAACGACGACCGTCTTTATCACCCGGACGAGTTCCAGCGCATCACCCTCCTGCGAAAGCAGCTCGCGCAACTGCCCCCCATCGAAGCTTTGGAGAAAATCAGCCACAAGATCGCCAACACCACTTCCAACGCGGAAATCCTCATGGGTGGGACCCGCTGAATCTGGTTTTCATGCGTCCTCCCGTTCCTTCGTATCGACTGCTCGAGAGCCAGGAGGACCTCATGGAATGGCTGGATCGGCATGCCAATGCCTCGCGTTGTGCCGTCGATTTGGAAGCGGACAACATGCACAGCTACGAGGAGAAGCTCTGCCTGATCCAGATGAAGGCGGGCGGGGAGATCGTTTTGATCGACCCCTTCTCCATAGAGAATGTGGAAGCACTCAAGTCGTTTCTCGACTCGCGGGAGGTTTGGATGCACGGGGCTGACTATGACTTCAGTCTCTTTCTCCGAGCCTTCTCTTGGGTGCCGCGGCAAGTGTTTGACACCCAAGTGGCGGCCAGGCTCGTGGGGTATCGCCGTTTTGGGCTGGCCTCGCTCATGGAAGAGTGCTTCGATCTGGAGTTTTGCAAGAAGTCCCAACGGGAGGATTGGAGCCAGCGTCCTCTTCCGCAGGAGATGTGCGATTACGCGGCTCTCGATGTCGAGCATCTCCTGGAACTAGCGGATCTTCTTCTCTGCAAGCTCGAGGACACCGGAAGAACCAAGTGGTTCCAGGAATCCTGTGAGGCGGCTCGGACGCAAGCCATGGAACGACCGATGCAGGAAGGGCGGGAGCCCTGGCGGATCAATGGGTCGGGCAAGCTTTCTCGAAGAGGGCTGGGGTATCTGGAAGCGCTCTGGAACTGGAGGGATGGAAAGGCACGGACCAGGGACGTGCCAGCCTTCAAAGTCTTGCAGAACCAGTGGCTGATCGATTGGTGCTTGGCGCTGGAAGAGGGGCGCCCCATGCCGTGGCCTCGTCGATTCAATGAGCAAAGAAAGAAGCAAATCCAAGCCTTGGTCAATCCGGTCAAAGGTCTTCCGAAGGAGGAATTGCCGGAAAAGCTCCGCGGCAAGCGTCTCGCGAAAGACAAGGGCTGGGATGGCCGAGTGGCGGGGATGCGAAAGGTGCGGGATGCCGCCGCCCAAGAGCTGGATGTGGAGTCCAGTCTGATTGCGCCCCGCTGGGTCATCGAGCGCTTGGCCTCTCAACCAGAAGAAGCGGAGCAGCTGCTTCTGCAGTGGCAGCGGCAGCTCATGCGATTGGATGAGAACCTCCTCTCCCCCGAAACCTAGCGCGCGGCTCTCGGAAGAGGGTGGAAGAAAAGGAAGGCGAAACACCGGACGGCTGAAAAGGCCCGGGTTTTTGCTTTTGGAAGCGGGCGAGATGACCGCGCTGGCGGGACTCGATTGACCAAGCAGCAACTCTCAAGTATGCTAGCCAATCTAGCTAACTTGTTATGAGTACGCCTTGGAAATTAGCCGACGCCAAAAACCGATTCAGCGAACTAGTCAACAATGCCTTGTCCGAAGGCCCGCAAGTGGTCGAGCGGAGGGGGGATCGGGTCGTTGTGATCTCGAATGACGAGTATGAGAAGCTCACCGGGAAGAAGCCCGACTTCATTGAGTTCCTCATGAATGGGCCAAGCCTCGAAGGCGTTGACCTCGAACGCTCCAAAGATCCCATGAGAGAGGTGAAGCTATGAGAGTCTTGCTCGATACCTGTGTCATTTCGGAGATCAGGCACCCGAAGGGCAATCCCAAGGTCAAGGCGGCAGCCAGGGCATTCCAAGGCAAGGAGTCGTTTCTGAGTGCCATCACGATTGGCGAGCTTACCAAAGGAATTTTCGCCTTGCGGACCTCCCGGAAGAAATTGGAGCTGAGTGATTGGCTGCAGAATATCGAAGCTATGTTCGCGGATCGAGTCCTGCCAGTGACCCGTGAAACCGCCACAATCTGGGGGGAATTGACAGTTCGAGCACGGCGGCAAGGCCACACGATTGATACTAGCGACGGACTCATTGCCGCAACCGCCTTACAGATTGGGCTCCACGTAATGACCCGCAATGTCAGCGACTTTGCTCCTACTGGGGTCATGATCCTCAACCCTTGGAAGGAGTGAACTCATGGCATTCGTCTTCCGTCCCCGCCGAAAGAAGAACGGCAAGTCTGTCCCTTCTGAGTTCTACTCGGGGAGATACCGGCTGGAAGGCGACCTCACCACTACGACGGTGTCGCTTGGGGTTCGCAGCAAGGAAGTCGCTGAAAAGAAGTTGAGAGATCTCATCCGGCAGAAAGAGCGAGAAAGGGTCGGTCTGGAGTTGCCAGAGATCTGCCGTGAAACCCTCGACGGCCCCATCGCCAAGCCGCTGCAAAGTTGGCTGGATGATCTGCAAACGAAGGGAAGATCCGATCACTACATCTACGTCTCTGAAAAGAGCGTTCTGGCCGTGTGCAGAGAGACCGGATGGAAAACCGTCGGAAGCATTCGTGCGAACGAATTCATCGAATGGCGCAACGCCCACCGGGACAAGGCGGCCAAGACTCTCGCGGAATATCTCAATACCTTCAACGCGTTCCTGAATTGGTTGGTCAAGACAGGACGAATTGAAAGCAATCCCCTTGCGAGGGTCGAGCAGGTGGAAACACGAGGCAAAGAGCGGCGCGTTCGCCGGGTCTTAACCGAAGATGAGTTTCACCGTTTGCTCGAAGTATCTCCACCGGAAAGAAGGCTCACCTACGTCATGGGAGCCTTCACCGGCCTCCGCAAAGGAGAGCTGCGTCAAATGGAGTGGAGGGATCTGAGTCTCGATGGCGACCTGCCGTTTGTGAGGGCTCGCGCCGCGACGACGAAGAACAAGAAAACGGAACCGATTCCGCTCCACCACGACTTGGTGGAGGTTCTCCGGGACGAACGGCGGAAGCGAGTCCACGAAGGCATGGGGGAAAATATCCTCCAGATCGAGCCGCGAACTCGATACTGGAAGAGGGACCTGGCTGCGGCCGGAGTTCCCTACAAGGACGACTGCGGAGAGGTCTTCGATTTCCACTCGCTCCGTCATACCTTTGGAACGGGTCTCGCAAAGGCCAATACTTCTGTGCCCACCTCGATGCGGGCAATGCGTCAAAGCGACCCCAAGTTGACGCTCGATCGCTACGTCTACGCGAATGCTCTGCCCTTGGCGGAATCCATCAACAAGATCCCCGGATTCCTAAAGAAAAACGCACCGGAGAACTCACCTCTTGACGCACTCGAATCCGGCCAAAGCGGTCATTCTCCGTCTTTGGCTGTCAGCGACTGTCAAAAATCTTCGTCTGGGACTGCCTCAGAATCAGGGAGTTTGCACCCAAATCCCCAAAACTACGGGGAACGCCAAATGGAGCCGGCTGTCGGACTCGAACCGACGACCTGATGATTACAAATCAACTGCTCTACCAACTGAGCTAAGCCGGCCAAAGGATTCGCGGATGGGTAGACGTTCTGGCGGACTTTCGCAAGGAGCTTTGCGATGGGTCCCTCGGTGCGAAAGTGGATCTTCCGGGTCGGGTCCACCTTCTCCCTAGGAGGTCCGAGGATCTTTTCCGGCACCTGGCCGAAAGCCGTTCGCCTTATACCAAGCTCCAGAATTCACTGGTAGAATGGAGGGGAGGTGGTGTGGGGAAGAGGCGTTGAAGCGCGGGGAAGGGAGAGCCGGAGTCTTTTGAGCCAGCCCTGCGTTGCTCCTCGGTTACGGTGCCTGCACCGCGCCCTCGTCGCGCCTTGGTCTGGCCCGAAATCCACTCGGCCATTCTACCAGCCAATGCTGCAGCTTGGTATGAGGGTGACGACTTGGGAAACGGTCCGGGAAGGTGGCACGGCGTGCCCCGCGGCCTTTCGGGCGAGCGTGGCCCCTACGGAGGTGGAGCCCTTCAAAAAGCTTTTTGAGGAGCAAAGACAGATCAGTCTTCTAACTCGGCCAAATAGCGCTCGGCATCCAGGGCGGCTCGGCAGCCTTCGCCCGCTGCGGTGATGGCTTGGCGGTAGACTTTGTCTGCGCAATCCCCCGCTACGAAGAGCCCGACTACGTTTGTCTTGGAGGAGTGCTCTTCTTGTAGAACGTAGCCCTCCTCATCGAGTGAGACGAAGCCATCCAGAAAGCCGGTATTCGGAATGTGGCCAATGGCGACGAAGACGCATTTCACGTCCAGATGGCTCTCTTCTCCCGTGACGGTATTCAACGTTTTCACCCTGGTGACCTCTCCTTCGCTGTCGGTGATGTACTCGCTGAGCGTGGTGTTCCAGACGGGTTCGACCTTGTCATGGGCGAGGGCCCGGTCGGCCATGATTTGACTGGCTCGCAGGGTATCGCGTCGATGGATGAGGTAGACCTTACTGGCGAACTTGGTCAGAAAGGACGCTTCCTCGCAGGCGGAATCGCCCCCGCCCACCACGGCTACGGGGACGTCTCGATAAAAGGCGCCATCGCAGGTCGCGCAGGTGGTGAGGCCATGCCCTACGAGCGCTTGCTCGCCTTCCAAGCCAAGATGCCGGGGGGCGGCCCCGGTCGCCACGATGACGGCTTTGGCCGCAAGCGGTTCGCTCCCGCAATGCACCAGAAAGGTGCCGTCAGCCTGTTTTTCGACCCGATCGACCTGCTTGTATTCTACCCGTGAGCCAAAGTGGGTGGCCTGGGTTTGCATGTTCATCATGAGCTCGGGGCCCATGATTCCCTGGGGAAAGCCGGGGAAGTTTTCCACTTCGGTGGTGGTGGTGAGTTGGCCTCCGGGCTGGGCTCCAGCCAAGACCAAGGGATGGAGGTCGGCCCGGGCGGCGTAGATGGCAGCGGTCCAACCGGCGCAGCCGGTTCCGATGATGATGAGGTTCTCCATGAGGGAAAGGTGGTCGAGGTTCGGAATTCGGGGTTCAGGGTTCGGGTTGCTCGGGCTGGAGGGTAGGGGGAGGGATACGAGGGTCAACTGGCTACCGTTATTTCCTTTTCACGAGGGAGAACAAGAAGAGCATTTCGCGGGCGATTTGGGCTTGGCGCTCGTCGTAGGTGGTTTCCTCGGAGGCTGTGTCATCGGCCACTTTGGGGTCGAGGTAGGGGAGCGAGAAACGTTGGTTGGCCCCGGTCACGACCGGGCAAGTCTGGGCGGCGTGGTCACAGGTCAGAACCGCCGCAAAGCCTTCCCGAGGATTGCTGGGATCAGAGTAGGGTTTCGACCACAAGCTGAGGGGAGGAAGGGCTTCCGAGAATTGCGCGAGGTAGTGGGGGTTGTCGCCGCCGGTGGAATCGACGACCGAAAAGCCCGCCCGGCGAAAGCTGCGAATCGTTCGCTGGTTGCAGGCCGTGGCTTCGGTTCCGCCTGAGAAGGCTTGGATGCCGGCCAGGTCATGAAAGGCGGCCGCCGTTTGAGCCCAGAGTTGGCTCAGATGGCTTCGACGGCTGTTGTGCGTGCAGATGAAAAGGAGGCGACTTGGTGAAGTGGAGGCGGTCCAGGCGGCTAGTTGGCCGAGCCGCTCCATTCGCTGGGAGTCCATGCCATCCGCTTCAGCCAGACGGGCCTCGGCGTAGCTTTGAAGGGGTGGGAAGAGCACGGGCATGGTGTTTCGGAAGAGGGTTTAGGAGAGACGGTCCTTGGACGAAGGGGTTACCTCGGGCGTTGGGGGGAAGCGGCGCTCGTTCCGCTCCCTAGCCCACCGCGGCAGAAGCCCACTTGGGGGAGCAAAGAGCCAAGCGAGGACAAAGAGCAGTCCGCTGGCCAAGGCCATCATGCCCGAGGTGCTGGCGCCGGGGAAGCCGAGGGCAGGGGGAAGGGTGATGGCTCCCCAGTGCCCCAAAAAAGCGGCCGCCACTCCCAAGCCCAAGCTGAGGACCAAGAGCAAGCCCAGGCGATGGGTCAAGAGGAAGGCGGTGGCCGCCGGCACGATCAACATGGCGATCACGATGATGCTGCCGACCGTTTCGAAGGCGGCCACGGTGGTGAGGGCGACCAGCGTCATGAGCAGATAGTGCAGGAAGCTGGGATGGAGGCCCAAAGTCTGGGCCAGCGCGGGATCGAAAGCGCTTAGACGAAACTCCTTGAAGAGCAGGAGGATGACGATGGTGTTCAACAGGAGGACCCCGCCGAGGGTGAGGACGGCTCTCGGGATGGGAAAGTCACCCAAAGATACGGTGTCGAGCGGAGCGAGTTCGATGGATCCATAGAGGACACAATCCGGGTGGAGATCGACGTGATCGGCCGCCCGCACAATGAGCAAGAGCCCCAGGGCGAAGAGGGTGGTGAAGACAATCCCCATGGCGGCTCCTCGATCCACCTTGCCAAAGTTGGTGATCCATTGGGTGAAGAGCGCGGTTAAGATTCCGATGAGGGCCGCGCCCAAGAACATGGCGAAGCTGGCGCGGGCTCCGGTCAGGAAGAAAGCGATGGCCAGTCCGGGGAGCACGGCGTGGCTGATGGCATCCCCCATCATGCTCATCTTACGAAGAAGGAGGAGGCAACCTGGGAGGGCGCAGGCCATGGCGCAGAGGGCTCCGATGAGGACGGTCCAGGTGTCGAGAGAGGTCCACATTTTTTCCGGTTTGGAGGTGGGTGAGGTGGGTTATTGACCGCTGAGGAGGTGGGGGCTGGGGATCCAGGCTCCGCGACTTCGGAGTTCGGTTTCGAGACGTTGCACGAGGTCGGCGTCGAGGACGTGCTCGATCATGTCGGCATCTCGATCGACGTGACTGGGGGCGATGTCCGCGTGGTGGATGAGGTAGGTTTCCCAGAGACGGTGATTGCGAGTGATGCGGGCGGCTTCGCCGAAGCCGCTCTCCGAGAGTCGCAGCCAGTCGCGATCCTGGCTCTCTTCGAGATGGTCTTCCTGCTGGGCCTGGCGAAGCAGCCGCTGGAGCTGGCGAGGGGGCCAGCTTCGATGGCCTTGAAGATCACGGAGTCGGATGGCCTCATTGGGTTGCAGCGATTGAGCGGCGGGGTGGCGGCGTTCGAGGATTTCGTAGAAGGCGCGCAGCAGGTGCTGTCGACCGACTTTGCGGTTGAGGCGGAGGGATTGAACCCGTCGCGGCAAGACTCCGCGGGCGGTTCCGAAGAAGAGGCTTAAGAGAAAGAGAAAGGCCGCCGCCAGGACGATGACCGCCCCGGCTGGCAGCCCGGGCAGAAGAGCGCTCAAGGTAGCCCCCAACCAACCGCTGGCCGCGCCCAAGAGGCCGCTCAGCCAAAGCATTTTTGGGAGAGAGTGGGTCCAAAAACGGGCGGCGGTCGCTGGCGTGATGAGAAAGGCAATGACCAGAATGAGGCCGACCGCTTGCAGTCCCACGACGGTCACGGCCGTGACGAGCAGCAACAAGAGAACGTCGAGCCTTCGCGTGGGCCAGCCTTGCGCCGAGGCGAACGGCTCATCGAAACAAAGAAGAGTAAACTCCTTTTGCAGCAGAAAGGCGGCCGCGGCGGCCGCTACGGTGAAGCTGGCGATGAGGAAGAAATCACTTGGCACCATGGAGGCGGCCTTTCCGTAAATGAACGACTCGAGCCCGGCTGCCTGGGGCAGGGTTTGGGCCATGGAGAGGAGGACAATGCCCCCTCCGAAAAAGACGCTCAAGACCAGGCCCATGGCAGCGTCGTCTTTCAGGCGAGTGGTGTTTCGGATGGCCAGAACGATCAAAAATCCGACGATCCCCGTGAGGGCGGCGCCCGTCAGGAGCACCGGCAGGGCTTTGGCTTCCCAGCCCAGGCTGGTGGCGAGGAGAAAGGCCAGCCCAATCCCTGGCAAGGTGGCGTGGGACAGGGCATCGCCCACGAGAGAACGCTTCCGCAGCAAGAGAAAGGTCCCCACCAAACCCGAGGCCAGCCCGAGAAGAGCGGCGCTTACCACCACGAGGCGCGTGTTGTAGGTTTGCAGCGAGAATACTTCCCAGAAGAGGGGCCAAGAGAGCGCCTCATTTTGGCTCGCGAGGGCGAGGACGGGAAAGCCGGCTTCAGCGTGTGGCATGAATGAGCGCTTGGGCGGCTGAATCCAGGAGATTCAGTTTTCCGCCGTAGGTTTTCTGCAAGTTTTCCTTGGTGAAGATCTCTGGGGTGGGGCCGGAGGCGACGATCCGCATGTTGAGCAGCACCAACCAATCGAAGTATTGACTGACGGTCGCGAGATCGTGGTGGACGACGAGGCAAGTCTTGCCCTGCTGATTGAGCTCTTGCAGCAGTTTCACAATGGCTTGTTCGGTGGCGGCGTCGACCGCGCTGAAGGGCTCATCCATGAGGTAGAGATCGGCCTCTTGGGCTAGGGCCCGGGCCAGGAAGATGCGCTGTTGTTGGCCTCCGGAGAGTTGGCTGATTTGGCGGTCGGCCAAGTCGGCGATTCCTAGCCGGTCGAGGCAGGCCAGCGCCTTCTCTTTCTCGCGCTTGCCCACCCGGCGGAACCAGCCGATTTCTCGGTAGGTGCCCATGGCTACGACATCGAGGGCGCTGACCGGGAAGTCCCAGTCCACGCTTTCCCGCTGGGGGACGTAGCCCAGGCGATGGCGCTGAGTCTTGTAGGATTTGCCGTAGACGAGCACCTCGCCACTGGTTTTGGGGAGGAGGTCAAGGCAGGCCTTGAGAAGGGTGCTTTTGCCCGCTCCGTTGGGACCGACCAAGCCGACCAGTTTGCCTTCCGGGATGTCGAGGTCGATGTCCCAGAGGACAGGGCGTTGGTGGTAGGCGACCGTCAGGTCATGCACCGCTAGGGGCACATCCGCCGGGTGGGAGGAGGGCCCCTCCCCGCTGGCATCGCCAGGCGGGGACATGGATTGGAGAGCGGCTTTCATCGACGACGGAGCGAGGCAGAAATCGCACCGAAGCGAGGCTTTCTCAATTGATTAGGAGGGCAGCTTTTTGATTCTTGATTTTCGATTTCGAGCGCGGGGAGGACGGAGGCGGTGGCTTTTAGCGCTTTTTGAAGACTTGCACGGCCTTTTTGGGTTCGGAGGTGGCGGTGTTTTCGGGTGGGCGGTTCCAGGAGGGCCGGAGGCTGTCCAACTGCTGTTGGAGCCGTTGCACGCGACGCAGTGGGATGAACTCTTCACTTCCCGTGTCGAGCACCTCTTGTTCGATGAAGGCCCCCAGCGTGCCTTCGCCGGTCGGGGCGTTGGGGTGGAGCGAGTTCTTCTGGACCACTCGCTGGCTGATGGCCTCGCCCTCGCCTGGGGTTTGAATAATGTGAGGGGTCAGGAGAAGGACGATTTCCCGGCGCTCTCTTCCCACGATCTGATTTCGGGCGAGGCGACCCACGATCGGGATGTCACCCAGGATGGGGATTTGCGAACGCCGCGATTCCAGACGTTCGGTGATCATGCCGCCGACGGCGATGGTTTGCTTATCGCGCGCGACAAAGGTGCCACTGGCGGTTTGAGAAGCGACCGTGTCGATGGTTTGGCTGACAAAGCCGCCCCCTTGGTCAGGCACCAGGACATCGGCCCCCCCTTCCACGACTCGGGATTCCTCTTGGAGGACTCGGAGGGAGACGGTGCGGTCTGCGTTGATGTTGGGGGTGATCAGAAGAGTGGAGCCGACGGGGCGGAATTCGATATCCGTGTTGCTGGCCGCCACAATGGGGGTGCCATCGGTCACGATGGTCTGCCCGCCGTCAAAGTTGCGATTGAGCGGCACTTCCTCCCCGATGAAAAGGCGGCTGACTTCGTTGTTGGCGGTCAACAACATGGGTTTCCCCAAAATGGTGAGCTTGTTGGCTTGTTGGAGAAGCCGGACTTGTGCTTGGAAGGTGCTGTCGAGATAGCTGAAGATGAGGTCTCCCGCGTTGAAAGGACTGACCGGAGCGAAGCTGCCGGCGAACTCACCGGAGTTGAAGCTCCAATCGAAGGCGGTGTCGAGGCCTCGGGCGAGGTCCACCTCCATGATCTTGACTTCCAAGAGGACCAGGGGAGTGGGGACGTCGAGAGACTGCACCAAGTCGCCGATTTCCTGCATGGTTTTGTCGTCCCGGGTCCGGACCATGACTTTGTTCAGTCGGTCGATGACGGTGACAAAGATATCGGCGCGTTGCTGGAGGATCTGCTCGATGACGCGAGGATCCCCCGAGGCTAAGGCAGCGATTTGCTCGGGCGAAAGTTCATCATCGGCTTCGGTGAAGCGATCATCTTGGCTGAGAGCCTGATCGTCTCCGAAGAGGCGGTTGGCAGAGTTGAGGAAGTTGTTGTTGTTATTGTTTCGGTTGTTGAAGCGGTTGGAGAGCGCTTGAAGGCCCCGCCCTCCTTGATTGCCCCCACTATCCACTCCAAATCCCTGGCCCCGGGCATCGATGATATCGAAGCGTTCCAAGCGCTGCTGGAGATCTTCGGAGAGGTATTCGCCCGGTTCGTCTTCGTCTTCGAATCGTTGGGCCAACTGAACCCGATCGCCATAAAGATCCCGGATAGAAAGGGCGACGTCCCGCGCATTGGGATACTTGAGGGTGAAGACGCGCGTCCGCTCATCCCGAAAGGCGCTCGCGTCTTCGGCATACTCCGCGGTGGTGTGAAGTCGGACGATATCGGCTTCCGGAATATCACTTTGATAAAGCCGGTGAGTGAGCACGAGGGAGTCGAGCGCATCGGCGATGTCCACACCTCGGAGATAGAGGCTGATGGGGGTCTGACGGGCTTGGCTGGAGACGACAATCCGCAGCCCCGTCTCGTCCGAAAGCGCCCTTGCGGCCAAGTGAAGAGGGACTTCTTGGAATTCGACGAGAGCGAGATCTTGCTCGCCTCCCTGAGCGTCCCTTGCGTTTTGGGCCCGGAGAACCAACTGCTCGCCGCCCGATTCCTCCAGCAGGACCAAGGACTCGCTGGCGGATTGGACGAGGTAGCTTTTGCTTCCGTTGGTTACGGTCTGCCCTTTGCGAGCGAGAACAAAGAGGTTGCCGACCCGCAGCAGGGCGGAGCCTTCGGCGATCCCTGCTTGGCCGCTGCTTGCCACCACCAAACCGGCGAGCGAGACCCGCCCGATGGCGTTGGCGCTTTGGGAGGCCGCATCGTCCTCCTCACTGGCACGAAGGGCGCGGAGGACTTCCTCCATCTCGGCATCAGTGCGCGTGGGGTCGCCCGCGCCCTGCTGGGCGGAAAGAGGGAAGGGAAAGAGAGCCGAGAGGCCAAGGGCCAAGCTCAGGAGCAAGGAAAGAGAGCGGAGGACCGCAGGTAGTTTCATGGAATCGGTTGGTTGAGGATCGAGGTTGAAAAGTTCGTGGAGCAAGAAAGGCGTGAAGCGGGTTAGGCAGCCCCATAAAGGCCGATGAAAAAGGCGATATAGACATAGCCGACCAGCAAGCCGACTAGAAGAATCACGGCTGGTTCGAGGAGAGCGCTTAAGCGTTTGATGAGGGATTGAAGTTGGTCGTCGTGGAAATCAGCCACGTGATCGAGGGTCTCTTCCAAATTACCGGAAGCCTCCCCTACGCCGATCATTTTGAGCATCATGGGGGTGTAGGCATGCGGGCGGGTCAGGCTTTCCGCTAGGGAGCTGCCTTCAAGGATGCGCCGGCGAGCCGACTCCACGACCGCCGTGAGGTAGCGATTCCGATGAATCGTCCCGATGATGCGCAGGTTCTCCACCAACGGAATCCCGCTCCCTAAGAGCGTGCCCATGGAACGAGAGAAAAGGGCCGTGTCGCCCGTCCGGATGATGGTCCCGACTAAGGGGAGCCGAAGAGCAGTGCGATCCAGGGCCAGTCTGCCGGGTGGCCAAAGCCAGATCAAGATGTAGACGACGATCAAGATCACCATGATCAGGATCATCATCACTCCCCATTTTTCGAAAAACTCGCCAATGTCGAGAAGGGATTGGGTCATCGCCGGCATGGGGCGGCCGAGCGCTTCTAAGGCCCTTTTCATGGGCGGAATGACGGCCACGATCATGTAGACGCAGATGCCGATGGCGAAGAGAAAAGTGAAAGAGGGGTAGAAGAGAGCCGTCAGGGTGGCGTTGGTGTTGCGGCGCTTGGTTTCCATAGCGATGGCAGCCCGATCCATCACGCCGTCCAAGTTTCCGCTTTCTTCTCCCATGCCAATAAGAGCAACGACCCCAGGAGGGAAGCACTTGTGCTGAGTGAGCGCTTCGGCCAAGGGTTCTCCATTCTCCAGGCTACGCCGGATCTTTTCATAGACCCGCCGAGTGGGTCTCGACGGGGGCTGGTCGATGACGGTCTCGATGGCGGCCAAGAGAGTCATGCCACTGCGAAGCATGACTGCAATCTGACGAAGAGTGAGTTCAATGTGAACGGGGCGAACGCTGAGCCAATTGACCGGAGAAAAACCGATCTCTTCGGCAGAGGTTTCCCGAACCGATTCCGGCTGGAGGCCCTTCTCCAAAAGAGACCACCTCAGGTCCTCGGCGGATTCGGCCTTGAGTCGCCCGACTACCGATTCGCCAGAGGCATTGACCGCAGTGTATTCAAATAAGCTCATCGCGAACGGGGTAAAAGAGATCAGGCGAAGTCGAGGGTGGCGTTGAGGACTTCGTCGACCGTCGTCTCGCCTGCCTCGACCTTGGCAATGCCGTTTTCCAAGAGGGAGGCATGCCCAGCGGCCCGGACTCGCTTGTTGAGTTCCGCTTCCACGGAGTCGCTGACCGAAACCGATCCGATGAGTTCGGATTCTTCGGGGCCGATCGGGACGACTTCGAAGAGCGCGGTGCGTCCGGTGAAGCCGGTTCCGGCGCAGCTGAGACAGCCGGCCGACCGGCGGCAAGGGCGCCCCGCCAGGCTGGGATTGCGCAAGGCATGCGCCTCCGATTCGGTGATGGTGTCCTGGCGGCTGCACTCATCGCAGAGCCGGCGGACGAGCCGTTGGGCAGCCACCAAACGAAGGACGGAGGCCACCAGGAAGCGATCGACCCCCAAGTCCAGCAGACGGGTGACCGCCCCCATGGCGGTGTTGGTGTGGAGGGTGCTGAACACGAGGTGACCGGTGAGGGCGGCTCGCACGGAGAGTTCGGAGGTTTCCTGGTCGCGAATCTCTCCCAACATGACGACATCCGGATCGTGCCGGAGGATGCTGCGCAGGGAGGTGGCGAACGAAACCTTCTGCCGCTTGGCATCGACCTCGGTCTGGGTCACGCCATCGATTTCATATTCGATGGGGTCTTCCACCGTCATGGCGTTGACCGGTTTGTTAGCCAGGAGGTATTTCAGCGAGGCGTAGAGGGTGGTGCTCTTGCCGCTTCCGGTGGGCCCGGTCAGCAAGACCATCCCGTGAGAGAGACGAATGGCTTTTTCGAAGAGCGTCCGGTGACGGTCCTCAAAGCCCAAGCCACTCAGGGTGACGAGATTGCTTTCCCGAGTGAGGAGTCGGAGGGTGACCCGTTCTCCGTGACGGGCGGGAATGGTGGCCACCCGAACTTCGATCTGGGGGAGGACTCCGCCCGGCTCAAAGCGGAAGGAGCCATCCTGCGAGGCTCGTTTTTCCGCGATGTCGAGACCACCTAGCACCTTGATCCGGTTGAAAACCGCCAGGCGCAGGGAGGCAGGCAGGGTGGTGTCCTCCATGAGCACGCCATCGATCCGCAGTTTGACTTGGACGTCTCCATTGCGGGTGACGTTGAAATGGATGTCAGAGGCCTGGCGCACGATGCCGCTTTTGAGGAGCTGCTCGCAAATGCGAACGGCTTCTTCGGGAGAAGGTTCCACGTTTTCGGCTCGGGCGGCGGCCGCGGGGTCGACCGCCGGGCGATCCATGCTGACGGCTTCCCGCAAATCCCCGAAGAGGCGGGTTTGCAGGAGGCGGATGGAGCCCCCGGTGGCCACGATCGGTTCGGCCGGACAACCCGCCAAACGCTCGAGAACGCGTCGCGATCCCGAGTCGAGGGAGCGCTCGACCGCGACATAGAGGACGCCCTCGAAAGCCAGCAAGGGCAGGAAGCGCCGCCGGATCATGAGGCTGGGTGCCACTTGGAGGGCCCAGCGTGGGTCGAATTTGATGGTCTCGAGATTGAGAGGACCCTCCGAGTCGCGGCCCCTTCCCCCGATGGCTTCCGAAGGGCCGGGCCGATCTGGAACGACCGACGGGGAGACCGAAGAGGGGGGAGAACCAGCGGTAGTTTGGGTGTTGGGTTCCGGGGCGGACATGGCGGGGCGGCAGGGAAGAAGGGGCTAGCGACGGGAGGCAGGACGGGAAACCCGTTTTCCGGGGCTGCCTTTCATCTCTCGGGACAGCCGTTGTTCCAAGACTTTAGGGTTGCGGGTGTTGGAGAGAGCGGTGGCCCGCAAGAGATAGCCCGAAAGCACCCAGCTGAGGAGGTTCTGTTCCAGGGTCTGCATGCCCTGACGAGCCCCGGTCTCCATGGTGGAGGCGAGGTGGACGAATTGGGCCTTGGCAATGAGGTTGGCGGCGGCGGGGGTCACTTGCAGAATCTCACTCAAAAGCACCCGAGTGCGGGAACCGGATCGGAAATCCTGTTTCTCTGCGCAGGCCGGGCCGTCGGCCGGCACCAGGTGCTGCGCGAGGACACCGCGGAGGTTCATGCTGAGCTGGCGGAGAACGCCGGGCTGCTCGTCCGAGGGGAAGACGGAGACGATCCGCTGGATGGCTCCCGCGCAATCGGGAGCGTGGACGGTCGCAAAGACCAGGTGGCCGGTCTCGGCCGCGGTGATGGCCGTTCGGATGGTGTCCCGCTCTCGAATTTCTCCCACCAGAATGACGTCCGGGTCTTGCCGCAACGAAGACACCAGCGCCGTTTGGAAGTCGGGCGCGTGGGTGCCGATTTGCCGCTGGTCCACGAGAGCCCGATCCGAGACATGAAGATACTCGACCGGGTCTTCAATGGTGATGACGTGAACCGGGCGGGTCCGATTGATGTGATCCACGAGCGTCGCGAGGGTGGTGCTCTTGCCGGAGCCGGTCGGTCCGGCCACCAAGATGAGACCATCCGGGAGACTGCACCAATCCAGAAGCGATTCGGGGAGGCCTAGCTGGGGGAGAGAGCGGAATTCATTTTCGAGCCGCCGGAGGGCGATGGCATAGCCGGGCAAGCGACGGTAGATATTGAAACGAAAGCGCCCCTCATTGTTCTCCCCGGCCGTCAGGGCTCCATCGAGGGAACCGGAGGCGGGGACGGCCGAGAGGGCCGGGCCTCCCGCCAACTCCTCCACGAGGAGGCGCATTTCTTCCTCTTTGAGCGCTTGGGGGAACTCATCGACCTCTCGCAGGGTGCCGTGGAGGCGGAAAAGGGGGCGATTGCGAGGGGCGAGGTGGAGATCGGAGGCCTCCATCTCGATGAGGGTCTGGAGAAAGCGGTCGAGGAGAGTGCGCGCCGAAAAGGTAGGCTTTTCTTCGAGCGGGGCAAATTCCTCGGCTGTGCTGAACTCCGTCATCGGCAGATCCAAAGATTCCAGAGGTGAATGCTCTGATTGCCCTCGACCTTGGGCTCCATTTCGATCCCGGCCGGGACCAGAGGCAGCTCCGTCTTTCCGATGGCGGCCATGCTTTTGCGAATGGCCTCGTAGCTCCCGGCCACTCGCAGCCGCCAGAGTTGGGCGGAGGGGAGGGGTTGCAAAAGGGAAGTGAAAGTCTGCTGGTCTTCTGAGGAGGCGACGGCTTCCTCCACCAAGACCGCGCCATTCTCCGCCAAAAGATTGCCGATGAAGGCACCCCCTTCGGCTTTGGCGTCAGGATCGTCCCAGAAGGCTCGGATGGATTCATTCCGTTCTTTTCGCTCTTGGGCGGCCGCCTGCTCCTTTTTGACGTCCGCTTCGAGCCGACGCAATTCTGCGAGAACGGTGGCCTGCTCACGATTGCTGGGAAGCCGATCTTCCCAGATTCCAATCTGCCGACGAAGCTCGTCTGACTCCTGGGAGGCGGGGCGGGCGAAGAAGATGAAGTAGACGATCATGAGGATGCCCGCCGGGAGGAGGGTCACCATGACGCGTTCGCGAGAGGAGAGAGATTTCATGGCAGGCGTGGAGAAAGGGGCAGTCGATCAGAAAGGGCTCTCACCAGGGTCCACACGGACGGGTCGAGTGGGAGTGAGGCGGATTTCGTAGCTCCAGGGTCCTCCGTCAGGCCGCAGGAGCTTAGCGGTCCTTCGAACCAAGCTGGCCCGCCATCCGTTGCCCGCGAGCGCTTCATCGATTTCAGTGGCCAGGGTCTGTGGGGCATTGAAAGTGGTGGCAGCCCCGGTCAAAACGGTGTTCAAGCTTTCCGGCCGAAAGTCGACCACCACCGCCTCGCGCACCTTGGAAGCGGCGGCGATCCCGTCTAAAAGAGAGCCGATCCGCCGACGGTGAGCATAGACATTAACGCCCGAGGCCCCGGCCGATCTGGCCGTCGCCTGAAGCGTCCGCAGCTCCCGCTTCAATTCGGCGATTTGACTTCTGGCAGTGGAGACCCTTTCGGCCGGGGTCTTCACTTCGCGGAGGTTCTCTTCCAAGTTTTCATGGTTGGACCTCTCCAACAAGAAGTGCCCTCCGAGCAAGACTGCCATGGCCAAGCCGATGGCACCGGAAGTTTTGGCGACGGCGGCCGCGCTGGGAGGTGGCTTGGGCACCGAAACCAGAGGGAGCCCGAGAATCTGTCCGGTCAGGGGATCACAGGCTTTCGCAAGCGCTTGGCTCCAACTCTCAATCCAAAATGGATCAGAAAAATCGGCAATCGTCCCCGAGTAGGCTTCAGCGGGAGCGGAGGCTGCCAGGAGGATTTGGGCGGTTTGTCCGGCCTGGGCCAGCGCGGCAGCCACTTCCCCATCTTCCTTGGCTTCTGCCAGGGAGTCGGGGCCATTCCAACCGCGGAGGTCGATGCGCTCTCCCCCGGCGGCGTGGAAAAGAGTGAAGTCGGTCCAGTTTTCAAGCTGCGGGGCGGTCGGATCGAGCCGGATGCCGGCCGGGTGTCCCAGCGAAACCAAGCGACTCCCCGAAGCGCCCGAGACCGCATTCCGCATGGCGGCCACGTCCCGGATGGCCGCTTGCACGATCCAGGAGCGGATCATACCAGAGTTGGCTGGCAGGCGAGTGGTGGCGGCCACCGCCTCCGAAGAGGCCAGCCCGCTGATGGTCTGGGCCTCCATTTCGGCCGCGCCCCGCCAATCCTCCCCTGGTCCGCCGGGCGACTCGCTGACCACGCTGGTGATGCGGTCACTGAGAATGGTGATTTCGGGAGCGGGTTTGGGCCGCTGCCTGACCAGAGGGACGATCCACTCGGTCTCGAGGACTCCACTCCCGGCAGGGTCAAAGAGTTCCAAGCCCTCCTCCTCAGGGCCTTCCCCTCCTCCCTCGCGGAGCACTTGGGCCACGGCGTAGCCCTGAGCCGTTTTCCGGAGGTCCACTCTGAAATGACGAGGACAGGCTTGGATGAGGAAAGTTTTGCTGGGGCGAGACATGGAAGCAGGCTGTCAGGGACTCAAGAAGCCATTTAGTCAATGAAGAGCGTTTCGCTCGTGTTGAACTGACTCAGGTTGAAGTAAGTGATGGGAGATTTGCTTTGGAGCTCGCTGTCTGCAATTGCATCTTGTTTGTCGGCGGGAACGCTCTCGACCCGATAGATGCGCAGGGCTTTCGGCCCGATGGGAAGTCCGGGACCAGGATTCAGGTCCGGATCATTGGTGGGATCATCATCGCCATCTAGGAGGAAAGAGAAACTGCTGTCACCAGTATTGGAGATCTCTTCTTCGACTTGCTCGATGGTGTGCAGCTTTTGAGAAGTGGGGTCAGAGGGATCAAAATCTGGGTTGGCTCCATAAATCCGGACCACAATGCTCTCGGTCGTAGCCGGGTTGTCTCTCTCAATCAGCGTTTCGCCCTCTGGGGGCGAGACATTCACAGTGAGGATGGTCCTCCAGAAATTTTGACCAGTAGTGGTGTCTTCGAAGACGATCTCCACGTCCTCGGAAAAAATCGTCCCTCCATCAGCACCGTCAGCCCCAAAGCTTTCGATGATTGCGATGTCATTTTCATCATCGTCTGAGGCGTCGATGGGGGAGCGGTCAGCTTGGAGTAACTGATAGGGATTCGCAAAAGCGTCATCGAGTTCATCCTGATTGATTCCCAAATCGATGTAAGGTCCGCGCCAGCCTGTGGCCAGCTGGACGTCGGGGTCTCCATCAGGGCTGGACACTCCAAAAAGCTCATCCGCATCCCAGATCGTGGGGTCGAGCAACTCTTCGAGTTGATCTTCGACGGGAGATCCATCGCGGACCTCAGGAAGCCGTCCCAGATCAGATAGGAAGCCGGCCGTGTCGCCGTCCCCCAAAATGGCTTTTTCAATTTCCTCGAGCTGTTCGACGTTGGTGTCGTAGTTCTGTTGGTCAACTGTCCCGACGACACTTCGGAGGGCGGCCGTGGAGAGAACCGCGATCACGCTCAGGACCACGAGGAGTTCGATTAGGGTGAGGCCGCCCTTGCGTGCGTCCCGAGCAAGCCATGAGGAGGAGGTGGTCATTGGAGGTTGGGATCGGTGGTCAGAAGAAAGAGCACCAGGTCATCATCTCGATCACTATCGAGGGCGGTGTCGAGATCGGTGTCGAGTTCGCGGTCCGGCCCTGCCGAAATCAACCAGGCGAAATCACTGCCACTTTCTTGTCCCAGCAGGAGGGGTTTTCCCCAGGAGTCCAAGATAACTGGATCATCCTCGATGCCGCTGATCTCGCTGTTGTCGGGAAACTGGTCGGATGCGTCGAGGAAGTTTCCGTAGCGGCCGCCCCCCGTGGCCAAGTAAGGACCCCGCCAGCCTCGTTTGGTGGCGGGATTGTAAATGGGTTCGTTATCGATATTGGTCAGAAGAGCCCCCAAGCTTTCGGGAAACTGGCCAAGGTGCTGGTAATAGCCAAGATCGCTAGAAGAGGTGCCGATCAAGACGTCTCTCACGGTTTGGAGGGTCTCTTCGGTCACGATTTGATTGTCAGTCCGAGTGACGCCGTCTGCCCCGGTCAAGGTGGCCCCATTGTTAATCAAGGCCAGCGTGAGACCTCCCAGACCCACTAGGATGACGAGGACCACGAGCAGCTCAATCAAGGTTAGCCCGGCCTGGCGCTCTGGACGGCCGCCGGCGGGCTGCCAAGTTTGCGGACGAGAAGGCGACCAAGCGTTTTCTGTTTCGGGCACCATGTTCCAATCCATGAGAAATTTGCTCGGGGAGAGAGAAGAATGAGCCTGAGAGTTTCTGAGGGAAAAAGTCCCAGAGCCAAGCAAAGCGGGGGCGCTCGCCATTCGAACGCCCCCGCTACTTGATAGCTTTGAAGAGCTAAAAGTTAGCTGCCTTCTACGACTTCATTCCAATAGACGGCGGTGTGTTCGTCACGGGTTTCGAGCCCTTCGCCATCCAGGGTGTAAGCGACAGTGATGAACTGAGCGGTTTCGACTCCGCCTGCTCCGAGAGTATCGTCTCCCGTCCCGGCTACGCCGTCATCACCAAGGTCTGTGATCGATCCATCTGCATCACTCGAGACTTGGAAAACCAGGCCAAAACGTGAGTGCACTTTGTTTGGGGTCGCATTGGGATCATCACCGAAGTGAACCGGTGGTTCAGCGGCCACGTCGCCCAAACCAGTCCAATCACGACCGATCATCAACACAACGTAGGCGTCATCTGCTGTGGCACCAGGCAAGTAAAGGCCGAGCGTGTCAGCCCCAGTGAAGCGAAGAACCTCCGTTGCAGTATCAAGAGTTTCTGCCACACCTCCGATTTCGAAAGTAGGATCATAGCCCGCAGCGGTAGGATCACCATGGTTGATAACTGTAGTGAGTCCAATGTTGTTCAGGGCAGTGACTTCGGCTTGAGTGAGCGTGCCAACAAAGCTCGCCCCATTCACGGACTCGCCGGAAGTGTTAAAGACGCCAGTTTCAAGATTGTTGCCAATCCCGCCGCCGTCGAAGAGGGCGCGCTGGGCCATGGTGTGAACATCTTGGAAGCTAGCCGAGCAGGTGGCCAGGTGAGTGCGGGTCAGCGCATCGTTGATGGTCGGAAGCAGCAGGGAGCCAAGTCCGGTCAGGATGACGAGCACCACAAGGAGCTCAATGAGGGTCAAACCCGCTTTGCTGGCTCGACGGTAAGTTGTTTTGTTCGTTGTTTTCATTTTTTGGTTTGGTTTCGACGGTGAATCGATTTCCGAGGTTTTTGTTCGCTTTTGAGAGTGATTCCCAAGAGCGAGGGCCGTCTCGGTGGCGGTTTTTACGAGCGACTGCAATTCAGCACTGCAACTTTTTTGCAATTAGTGCGCCACTTTGCAATGAAGCGCGATTGGGGGGCAAGCTGGGGCTAATGATTTTCGATTTCGAGGGCTGGGGGGGTCTTATACCAACCTCCAGAATTCACTGGAAGAATGGAGGGGAGGTGATGTGGGGAAGAGGCGCTGAAGCGCGGGGAAGGGAGAGCCGGTGTCTTTCGAGCCAGCCCTGCGTTGCTCCTCGGTTACGGTGCCTGCACCGCGCCCTCGTCGCGCCTTGGTCTGGCCCGAAAT
>JBCCJK010000023.1 GCA_039027815.1 Verrucomicrobiota bacterium | reverse complement strand
TCGGTTTTTTTGGTGATTGCGTAGGCTTTGCACATTCTGCGCGCCCTGGTTTGGGCCGAGAGGCGCGCGGCCTGCCTTCGCTTGATCCGGCTGCCTGGCTTATACCAACCTCTAGAATTCACTGGAAGAATGGAGGGAAGGTGTTGTGGGGAAGAGGCGCTGAAGCGCGTGGAAGGGAGAGCCGGTGTCTTTCGAGCCAATTCTGCAGCTTGGTTTTAGCGGACGATCCCCCGCTCGCTCGACTCCACGAAGTCAATGAGATGCGAGAGTTCCTCGGTAGGGGGTTCGACTGCTTTCATCGTTTCGATGGCCTGGGTGACGTTGAGGTCTTTTTTGTAGATGGTTTTGTAGGCGGTGCGGAGGGACTTGATGGCTTTTTCGCTGAAGCCTCGGCGCTGGAGGCCTACTTGGTTGATGCCTCGGATGAGAGCGGGGTTGCCGTCGGCGATCATGTAGGGGGGAAGGTCTTGGACGAGTTTGGTGACGCCTCCGGTCATGGCATGCCTCCCTATGCGGACGAATTGGTGGATGCCACTGAAGCCGCCCAATATGACATAGTCTTCCACGAGGACGTGGCCGCCGAGGGTGCTGTTGTTCGAGAAGATGCAGTGGTCGCCAATGACGCAGTCGTGCGCGATGTGGGTGTAGGCGAGGAAGTGGCTGTGGCTGCCGATGCGGGTTTTGGAACCGGGGGCGGTGCCTCGGTTGAGGGTGACAAATTCTCGGAAGAGGTTGTGGTCTCCGATTTCGAGGTGGGTGGGCTCCCCTTCGTATTTCAGGTCTTGGGTCTGCTGGCCGATGCTGCCGTAGGGGAAGAATTCGTTTTCTTTTCCGATTTGGGTGGGGCCTTGGAGGGTGACGTGGTTGTGAATTTTGGTTCCCTCTCCCACGGTGACCCCTTTTCCAATGATGCTGTAGGGCCCGATTTCTACACCACTGCCCAGTTCGGCCTGTGGGTCGATGATGGCGGTGGGGTGGATCATCGGAGAGTTTGCTAGTTTTCGGTGTTCAGTTTTCACTGCCCGCTGTCGGGCTCTGCGGGCTATTGTTCAACCAGTCCGAATTTGAGTTCGCCTTCGCTGACGACTTTGTCGTTTACGAGGCAGCGGCAGTAGGTTTGGCCTACGCTGCCTCGGGCTTTGGTGACTTCGGCTTCGATGAAGAGGGTGTCCCCCGGGAGGACGGGTTTGCGGAATTTCACTTTGTCCGCGCTCATGAAGTAGCCGATTTTTCCCTGGTTGCCTTCCTGTCTTAACATGAGGATGCTGCCAACTTGGGCCATGGCTTCCACTTGGAGCACGCCTGGCATGACGGGGTGGCCAGGGAAGTGACCGGGAAAGAAGGGTTCGTTCATGGTGACGTTTTTGATGCCGGTGCATTTCCATTCGCCTTCGAATTTCACGATCCGGTCCACTAGCAGAAAGGGGTAGCGGTGGGGGAGGATTTTGAGGATTTCGTTGATGTCGAGGACGCTTTCGCCGGTCGGGATTTGGACCGGGGGGACCATGGCGCGCATGACGGCGTATTCTTTGGCGACTTTTTTGGCCATTTCGGTGTTGGGGCCGTGGCCGGGGCGGACGGCGATGATGTGGCCCATGATGCGTTTGCCGCAGAGCATAAGGTCGCCCACGATGTCGAGGATTTTGTGGCGGACGAATTCGTCGTCGAAGCGGAGGGGCTCGCTCGCCATGATGGAGTCGCCCTTGATGACAATGGCGCTTTCAAGGCTCCCGCCTTTGATGAGGCCTTTGTCGAGGAGCGGTTTGACGTCTTCGTAGTGCACAAAGGTGCGGGCGGGGGCGATTTCCTTTTCGTAGATGGCTGGGGTGATTTCGGTGCTGAAAAATTGGGTGAAGTTCCCTTGGTCGTCGGCTTGGGTGCAGGAGATGCGGAATTTTTTGTCCGGGACGATGGTGAAGAGGGAGCCATTGCGGGATTCAAGGTGGATGGGCTCGCGGATTTCCCAGACGCTGAGTGGCTCGTCCTGCTCGACGATGCCTGCCTGCTGGATGCATTGGAGGTAGGGCGCTGCCGAGCCGTCCCCGATGGGGGGCTCGTTGGCGTCCATTTCCACGAGGGCGTTGTCGATCCCCATGCCGGTGAGGGCGCTGAGGACGTGTTCGACTGTTTGGACTTTGACGCTGCCTTCTGCCAAGGTGGTGGCCCGCTCGACGGTTTGGACCTTGCTGACGTGGGCCGCGATGAGGGGCTGGTCTTCGAGGTCGATCCGCTGGAATTGGATGCCGTGGCCGCAGGGGGCGGGCTTCAAGGTGAGGGTGACGGTCTCCCCGGTGTGGAGGGAGTTGCCCTTGAGGCTGGCGGGCTGGGCGAGGGTCCGTTGTTTCGGGGGCTTGTCGGCCATGATCCGCTAGGGAATAGCGGGAGGGACCCCGTGGGTCAATGCGGAATGCGGTGGGCGGTCTGTGGAATGATTTGGGAGTGGGGCGTCATTCCGCGTGGGGCAGCCATTCGCCGAAGAGGGCGAGGTAGAGCATGCGGTAGGTGTCTGTGTTGTCGAAGTTGAGTGGGAGGCGCTCGGCGTGGAGTCCGGCGGCCCGGGCCGCGATCCCGCCGGAGAAGTCCATTTTGCCGGCCCAGGCGATGCCGAAGGGGAAGCGTCGGCCTGCCCGGTCGGGGAGCGAGAGGAAGGGGGCGGTTTGCGGTCCGTCGATGCCGTCCATGGGCGCGCCATTGTCGGTGGTGGCCATGGGGAGCTGGTCCAGGGCGAGGAGATTGGGGAGGCCGCCGTAGCCTCGGGCCAGGGATTCGGCGATGGAGACGATTTGGAGGCCGCCGGCATCACTATCGCTACAGGTGAGGAGGAGGGTGTCGGGGTGGGCCTGGAGGAAGTCGAGCCCGATTTGGAGGGCGTCGTCGGCCCGAAGGGCGGCTTCCATGGTGCCGCCTGCGTTATTGTGATTAGAGAAATTATCAGTTCCCTCTTCTTCGGTGACCAAGAGAAAGCCTTTTTCGTGGCGAGATAGGATGGTGAGGGCGGCTTCGGTCATTTCTGCGACGGTGGGGGCCTCGGGCTCATAGTGGTCGAGCCCTTCGGCGGCTTGCAGTTCCTCCGATTTCGCGTGATAGGTGTCGGAGGTGGCGAAGATTCCCAGCAGTTTGTCGACGGTGGGGAGGTCGAGGGCTTGGAGTTGGCTGCGGTTGAAAACGATGGTGTAGCCGGCGGCTCGGGCTTCTTCGATGAGGTTTCGCTGGTCGCTTCGCGCCCCCGGCCCATGGAAGCCTTCGACGCCTTCGGGGAGAAAGAATTTTTCGCCCCCGAGAAGGAGAACTTGGGCTCCACTTTGGAGGATTTGGCTGGCGATGGCGTCCACGTTCTTGCGCTTGCGAACGCTCGCTAGAAAGACGCCGGTCCCGGGCTCGCCGATGTGGCCGCTATTGACGAGGCCGACCGCTTTCCCGCGGGCGAGCGCCTCCTGCATGATGCTTCCGGGGTAGCCGGAGAGGGCGCGGAGGGGCTTTTTCAGGTCCATTCCATAGGAGTCGGCCGCGACTTTCACGCCATAGGCATGGCAGGTGGCTCCGGCGTGGGAGGTGGGGGTGAGGCCATCTTTGACGTGGCCGCGGTAGATGCCGATTTCAGGGAGTTGGTCCCAAGCGAGGAGGCCATCCGGTCCGACTTTGAGAAAGCGGGCGGCCCCCCAGACATTCACGCCAGCTCCGTCTGGGTGGATGAAGAGGGCGCTGCCGCTCGGGAGGGGCTCAGCCGGGAGAGAGAGGCTTCCTAGAAGGGTGAGGGCGAGTGTCCGAAGAACCATGAGGTTAGGGGTGGTGGCAGACAGGGTCTTGGTCCACCACCAGTTTGTGAAAAGAGGGGCGCCCGCTAACGAATGACGCGGACGGGGGTGCCGTAGGCGACGTTGTCGAAGAAGGTGCGCGCCATCCGTTCGGGCATGCGGATGCAGCCATGGGAGGCAGGGTAGCCGGGGATGTAGCCGGCGTGGAGGCCGATGCCGCCATGGATGCGCATGAAGTAGGGCATGGGCGCTCCCACAAAGCGGCCGCCGCGGGGCACGGGGTCCTTGCGGGAGTCGGCGTCCGGGTTCACGACGTTGCCGTAGGCGTCCACGATTTTTCCGTAGAGATTGGAGGCGTGGTCTCGGCTTTTTTGGATGATTTTGAAGTTGCCCGTGGGGGTGCGGTAGCCTTCCCGACCGGAGGAAATCAGGGAGGAGCCGACGAGTCGACCTCCTTTGTAAAAGAGGGCTTGCTGTCGGGTGAGATCGATGACGACCGAGGGCGCGCCGCTGTAGCCTTCCCCATCCCAGTAGGAGACGGAATCGGCCATGGGGCCTTCCTGCCGGTAGGCGCCCACCGCAGTGGGGTCGCCCACTCCGCGCAGGTAGGCGGTGCGGCCATAGGGATCATTCGAGCCGGCACATCCGACGAGCAGACCAGCCGCGAGAGACAGAAGAAGGATTTGGTGAGTCATGATAGAGGAGGGAGCAAAATACGGTTTCCGGGCTCAGCGGTCAAGCTGCCCTCCGGTGGCACTTGCGAGAAGCGACGGAACCTCTACATTCCGGTTTCCTTTCCGAAAACCATGCCCAACTACGATTACGTTTGCGATACCTGCGGCCAGACCTTTGAGGTCTTCCAGTCGATGACGGCCCCCCGTTTGGAGGCCTGCCCTGACGAGGCGTGCCGCGGCCAGGTGCGACGCAAGATCGGCACGGGCGCTGGCATCATTTTCAAGGGCTCCGGTTTCTACCAAACCGACTACCGCAGCGATTCCTACAAGAAGGGCGCGGATGCGGAGAAGGCCCCTTCCAAGGAGTCGAAAGCGTCGAAGTCCGAGGGCCAGAGCACGAGCAGCGAAGCCAAGCCGAAGGCGTCCTCCGGAGGTGGGGATTCCAAGAAGTGACGTTTGACTTCCTTTATGGAAGCCCGTTTCGGTTCTCATGCGCCCTGGCAACGTTCGACGCCCGCCTTCCTACGCCCGCAAGGCTCGGGGCGGCGGGCTGATGCTGTTCGTCCAGATCTTCACGATCCTGCTCTTGCTGCTATTTGGGCTCGTCTTATTTTTCTCCTTCCAGGCGGAGGATCTTTCGGACATTGCCGGGCATCCCAGCGCCCCGGCCGAGAGCCAGGAGGAGCTGGGGCTGACGCGAGTGGAAGGTCCGGGCGAGATCAGCGAGATGCTTCAGTTGCAGCCGGAGGTCCGGCTGACGGAGGAGGCGATCAATGAGTATCTCCAGCGGACTTTGGCGGCCAAGCAATTGGGATCCTTCGAGGGCTTTGCTGAGTATGTGAATACCTGGGTGCGCTTGGTGGATGGGCAATTCGAGGTCATCATCGAGCGAAAGCTCTTCGAGCGATCGGTCACGGTTTCCTTGCACTTCGAGGTCATGCGCCAAGGCGACCTCTTTCTCTGCCAGGCCAAGCGAGGACGCTTCGGGAACCTGCGAGTCTTCGGCGGGTTTCTGGCCGCGCTGCAACCGGCCGTGAGGGAGCTGCACGATCTTTACCAAGAGGAAATCGCCGCCCTGACCGAGACCGGGAGGGTGGTCATTGAGCAGGATCGCGTGATTCTGGAGCGAGGTTATTAGTGACCAGAGCCAAGCCCTCAAGCGACCGGACGCGACGCGGTGCAAGGGGACACGAAGGGGCCGAGGATTGCTTTCGCTGGAGATGCGGCTAAGAATTTCTCCTTTCCCAAGATTCCGGGTTCCCCCTTCCCATGAAACGACGAGGCCTCCTCACCACCTGGGCAGCTTGCTGGCTGCTCGGCGGGTGGCTATGGCCGGCGCTGGGGCAAGAAGCTGGGGAAGCGGTGGAGAAGGAACCGAGCGAACCGGCGCGAACCCTCAGTTCCTCCCGGCAGATGGTGGTCCAGGGCGGCACGTCTTCGGCCCGCGGGGAGTTGGCGGTGCTCTTCGAAGGGATGAAACGGGACCTCCTGGCACTTTTGCAACGGCGCGATCAATGGAGCTTTGAGATTGTGGCCCGCCTTTTCGGGGAGGTGGGCGATCCAGCGCCGAGTGATGGCGATATGATTCGCTACTCGGCCCGGCCGATCGAGGGCGGCGGCTTCCAATTTCTCCTCGATCTCAAGCTCAACCGCGGGATGGAGGAAGCTCAGCTTCGGCGCACGCTCCTGGAACTGCTCTTGATGGAGCTGGCGCTGCGGGAGCTGCGCGGTCAGGACTTGGTGGCCAACCAGCGGGTGGTCTCTCCTTGGGTGCTGGAAGGCATCGACATCCTGCTCTTCCAGCGGCGCTTGGGCTTTTTGCCCCCGGAGATCGACCTGGCCATGAAGTCGCGCCGGCTCCCTGACTTGGAGATCGTGACAGAATCCGCGCCCCTTGAGATGGATCGCATCTCACGGGCGCTTTACGGGGCGGCTTCGGCCGGCCTGGTGCAGATGCTCTTGGAGGAGGACAAGGGCCGCTCTCGCTTCGTGCAGTTTCTTCAGCGACGCCCCCTCCACCCCCAAGGCGACGCCGTGCTCCTGGACTTCCTCTACCGTGAAATGAGCGTGCAGGAAGACGAACTTCATCGCTGGTGGGCTATCAAAAAAGAACAACTGGCCCAGCCCAAACTCTTTGACGCCATGGGCCCAGCCGAGACGGATGAGCAGCTGGCGCGCGCTTTGGAAGTGGCCTTCCTGATGGAGGAGCAAGGCGTCCAGCGGACGGTGCGCACCACTGTCCACGAGGTCGATACCCTCCGCCTGCGGCGCGACCGGGCCACCATCCTTCTCCCCGTGGAAGAGCGCCTGAAAGTCCTCCGGGTTCGGGGGAGCGCCCTCTACCGGGAGGTGGTCGAGGGCTACTTGCTGGCCGTGGGGAGGCTGGTAGCCGGGCAGACGGTGGCCCTCTCCGAAACCATGGCCGAGCTGCGGGAACGCCGCGCCGAGGTGCGCCTGCGGGCCATAGAAATTGAAAACTACCTCGACTGGTTCCAAGCCAACCAAGTGGAGGCCCCCCGCGGCATCTTCCGAGGCGTGCGGGAGGCGCAGGAAGAAGTCGGGCAGCTCTTGCCCAAGCGGGAAGACGAAATCGCCCTCTACCTCGATGCCATGCAAGCACGCTTCGCCAATCAGGAAGCCCCCGCTGAACCGTGAGTGCATTGACAGTCGCCCCCGTTCACTCCACGTTCGGCGCATGCAACAAAGCACCTTTGAGGAAGCCGTCCGCTCGGTCAGCCAATCGGACCCACGCTACGCCGAAGAGGCTTACTTGTTTTTGCGAGACGCGCTCGATTTCACCCTGCGGGAGGTCAAGGGCGGTGAAGTGGCGGAAGACCGTCATGTCTCGGGTCCCGAGCTGTTGGAAGGCTTTCGACGCTACGCGCTGGATGAGTTTGGCCCGCTCGCCAGGACCGTTCTGGAAGACTGGGGGCTGACGGAGTGCGCGCAGGTGGGCGACTTGGTCTTCAATCTCATTGAGATCGGGGCCTTTGGGAAAACCCAATCGGATAAGAGGGAAGACTTCCGCGGGGACTACACCTTCGAGGCAGCGTTCACCGCACCCTTCTTGCCCGCAGCCGCTTCTCGCAAAGATCCCGATGCTCGACCCGGCAGACAACCCGAGCACCCGGTCGAAGGCGGGGAAGGCTGAGGCGTGGCACGCTTTTCTCGGCGTGACATGATTGTCACCCAAAACCGATGGGGTCTCTCGCCCTCTTTCGGTTATACTTAAGAGAAGTTTATTGTGGTGGCCAAGTCGAAACTCGATTTCAAAACCGTCTTTCTCTCCGACGTGCATCTCGGCACGCGCGACTCGAAGGCCGCCGAGCTGACGAAGTTCCTCAAGCACGTCCACTGTGAAAAGCTCGTCCTCAATGGAGACATCGTGGATGGCTGGCAACTGCGTCGCAAACCGTTCTGGCTGGACGAGCACACCAAGCTCGTCCGTCACATCCTCAAAATGATGGAGAAGAAAAACACGGAAGTGGTCTACCTCCGCGGCAACCACGACGACGTCCTGACCCGCTTCCTCCCCATCTTGATCGACAAATTTTCTCTCGTGAGCGAGCACCTCCACCAGACGGCCCGTGGGAACTACTTGGTGGTCCACGGGGATGGCTTTGACAACGTGACGACCGATCACAAGTGGGTGGCCCATCTCGGCCACCTCGGCTACGCCTGGCTCCTCCGCTTCAATCGCCTCTACAACCGCTGGCGCGCTTGGCGGGGCCAAGAATACTTCTCCCTCAGCAAAAAGGTCAAAGCCAAGGTCAAATCGGCCGTCAGCTTCATCGGTCGCTACGAAACGCAGCTCCAGGAGCTGGCCAAGCACCGCGGGTGCATCGGGATCATCTGTGGTCACATCCACACCCCCGAAAACAAAATGATCGGAGACATCCACTACCTGAACTCCGGGGACTGGGTCGAATCCCTCACGGCGGTGGTCGAGCACTGGGATGGTCGCTTCGAAGTCCTCAGCTACCAGCAATTCCTGCTTCAGGCAGCCGCCTCCAGCCCAGCGGAGTCATCGCAAGAGGCCCCGCTGGAAGACGCTGCCTAATCTGCAGGTCCAGCCTCCCTCCTAGCGAAATGATTTCCTAGCTAGGTCGACGCTAGGGAGTTGAGTCGAGGCCCGATCCGGGTAGGCTCTCGGCATGGCATCTGAAAGCGAGTCCGAGAGCTTGAGCGAATTTTCCCGCTTTGTGATCGCCCACACCCAAAACACGGGCTTGGCGCTCGGGCAAATCCCCCACCCCACGACCGGGGAAACCGCCGTCAACCTGCGGATGGCGCGGCGGATGATCGACCAACTCGCCATGCTGCGAGAAAAAACCGCCAACAACCTCGACGCCCCCGAAACGCAAGTCCTCGCCCTGGGCCTGGACAATCTCGAAAAGCTCTATTCCCAGGTCGAACAGTCGCAAGCCAGGCCGGCCGAGGAGCCAGCCCTCCTCACCGAGCAAGAGGAGGAAGAGCTGTGAAGGGAAGCGGGCTCTTTTGGCTGCTATGGCTGGGAGGGGCCCTGGCCGAAGAAGGCCCCCAGCCCCATCCAGAGCGCCACCAAGCGCCCCCTCTGCCGCTGCTCCTGCCCCAGGCCGCGACCCGCGCGGCCGAGAAGCAGCCCAACCTGCTCGACTCCCAGCTGGTGGCCATGTTGCCCTTGGATCGGCCCTCCCGCGGGGTCGTCATCCCGCGCTACGAGGACAATGAAGTCCGCTCCGTCTTGAAAGCGGCCACCGTCACCCGCGTCAGCCCTCACGAGCTCACCATCTCCGGGCTGGAAGTGGAATTTTACGACGAGGGCTTGGTGGCCGAGCCCAGCTCCCGCGTCCTGGTCGAGGCCGCCACCTTCGACCTGCGCAGCAATCTACTCCGAAGTGAGAGCCCGACCATGATCGTGAGCGGCGACATGATCACCCATGGCGTGGGCGTCCTTTTCAACCAAGCGACGGGCGAGGTTCGCCTCCTAAACGATGTCCGCTCGACCCTCTTCATTCAAAGCGCCCCATGACCCTGCGACTCTACGCTCCACTGCTTCTCCTCTTGGCGAGCCCTCTCCGGCTCCCAGCCCAGGAACCCGCAGCGGGAGAAGAAATCCTCATCGAAAGTCGGAGCCTGGAAGCGCTCCCGGAATCTCGCACCGTCATCTACGAAAAAGACGTCTCGGTCGAATACCCTGCCGAGAACCTCTGGGTGGACTGTGACAAACTGGTAGTGGTTCGGAAAGTGGCCGGCGACCCAGAAGAAGCCGCTCCCGAGGCACCAGGCGAGGGCGGGATGGCCTTGGAAAAAATCGTGGCCGAAGGGCAAGTCCGCATCCGCCGCAAGAACCTCGAGGGCGAAATGCAAATCGCGCTCGCCGGGCGGGCCATCCTGAACCCGGAGACCAAAATCGTCACCCTCGTGGGCTGGCCGGAGCTCTACTCCGGACCGCAACACCTCAAGGCCACCTCCGAAGGGACCCTCATCTACCTCTTGGAAAACGGCCGGCACAAGGTGGAGGGCCCCGCGGCCACCCGGCTCGTGCCGGTGGAAGAGCGGCCCGCCGAAGTGGGCGGAGATTCGCCCGAGAAAGATTGACGCCGCCCGCCCTCGGGTGTTGTTTGAAGGTCGCTCCTCACCATGGTCCCTGCCGATTCCGCCCCGAAAAAGACTCGCCCCTCAGGCGGCCTCCGTGCGCAGGGCCAATCGGAAACGAACCCAGCCGAGAGCCCGTCTCCGGAAGGCCCCTGGCTGCTACGCACCTCCCAGTTGGTCAAAATTTACAACGGGCGGCGGGTGGTCAATGGAGCGGACATCCGGGTGGGAGATGGCGAGATCGTGGGCTTGCTCGGCCCCAACGGCGCCGGCAAAACCACCACCTTTTACATGATCGTAGGCCTGGTGGCGCCCGATGGGGGCCAAGTGACCTTCTCGGGGCGGGACGTGACCCACGTCCCCCAGCACGTGCGCGCCCGCTACGGCATGGGCTACCTGCCGCAGGAGGAATCCATCTTCCGCAAAATGACCGTGGAAGACAATCTCCTGGCCATACTCGAAACCCGCCCGGACCTCACGGGTGCCGACCGCCGGGCCGAATGCCAAGCGCTCCTTCGGCGCTTCGGCATCCAGCACATCGCCAAAAACATCGCCATGACGCTTTCCGGCGGCGAGAAACGCCGCCTCACCATCGCCCGCTCGCTCGTGACCAACCCCCAGCTCCTCATGCTGGATGAGCCCTTCAGCGGGGTCGACCCCATCGCCGTCCGCGAGATCCAGGAAATCATCCGCGAACTCCGCCAAGAAGGCTTGGCCATCCTCATCACCGACCACAACGTGCGGGAAACGCTCGACATCGTGGACCGCGCCTACCTCATCTTTGAAGGCCGGGTGCTGCGCGAGGGCTCGAGCGAATTTCTGATCAATGACGAGCTGAGCCGCGAACTTTACCTCGGGGCCGACTTCCGCATGTGAAATCACCTGCTGCCAACCCCAACCCCAAGCCCAACCCAAGCCCAAACTCAGAACGAACGGAGGAAACACCATGCAAACCAGCAATGTCAACGTCGCCATCACCGTCACCGGAAGACACAAAGACATCACCGCAGAGATGCGCGAGTATGCCCAACAAAAGATCGAGGGCCTCCACCTCGACTACCCGAAGATCATCGAGGCCAAGGCCATCCTCGACATCTCGAACTACCGCCAACTTTGCGAAATCATCCTCTTCTGCGCCAACCACATCACGATCGAGGCCACCAGCGAGCACGAGAACATGATGGCCTCCATCGACGAGACGATCTCCAAGATCGCACGCCGCATGCGCAAGCACAAAACCCGTCTTCTGAAATCCCACCGCCCCCGCAAGCACGAAACCATCCGGGCAGTGGCGGAGGCCGTCTATCACCAGGCCGTCCTCGAATCGAGCGAAGCGGAGGCCGCCGAAGCCGCGCCGGCCGACCCCGTGCCGCACATTGTGCACAAAGAGCACTACCGGCTGAAGCCGCTCTACGTGGAAGAAGCCATCATGGACTTGGAGCTGAGCGAACGCTCCTTCGTGCTCTTCAAAAATGCCGAGACTGGTCGCCTCTGCCTCCTGCACCAGCGGGCTGACAAAGACTACGGCCTGATCGACGCGGGCGAAGAAAGCTAACTCCCATGGCGAAGCCGGAAAAAGCCCCCCGCTACACCGTGCGCGACTTCTTCGAAAGCCACGCCGAAGAGCTGAAGCTCACCCAGCTGGCCTCCTCCAAGAAAGGGCTCAAACGCGAGATCAAAGAGCCGACCGTCAATCGCCCTGGCCTGGCGCTCTCCGGCTTCTTCACCTACTTCGCCAAGCGGCGGATCCAGGTCTTGGGGAACTCCGAAATGTCCTACCTTCGGACCCTCCCGGCGGAGCGACGAAAAATCCGCTTCACCGAACTCTGCCAGCGGAACATCCCCTGCCTCATCATCGCGCGGAAAATGGAAATGCCGCCCGATCTGCTGGCCATCGCCGAGGAATTCGGCATCGCCGTCCTGCGCACCAGCATGATCACCATGAAATTCATCAACCTGGCCACCCTCCGGCTGGAATGGGACTTCGCCCCCACCGCCTTGGAGCACGGCTGCATGGTGGACGTGCGCGGCATCGGCATCTTCATTCGCGGGAAGAGTGGGTCGGGGAAAAGCGAAGCAGTGCTCGGCCTGCTGGAGCGCGGTTGGAGCCTGGTGGCCGATGACAGCGTGCGCTTTCGCGCCGTCGGCCAAGAGCTCATCGGCAGCGCCACCGAACTCGGCAAAGCCCACATGGAGGTCCGCGGCATCGGGATCATCAATACCACCAACCTCTTCGGCATCGGCACGCTGCGGCTGCGCAAAAAGCTCGACCTGGTCGTGACCCTCCTGCCCGCCAAGGACCTGAATGAAGTGGATCGCTTCGGGAGCGTGGGCCGCAGCATTTCCATCTTGGAAGTGGACGTGCCGCACGTGGAACTGGCGGTGGCCCCTGGTCGCGACACCGCCCGCATGATCGAAGTGGCCGCGCTCGACCAAAAGCTGAAAGACTTCGGCTACGACGCGGCCGAAGAATTCAACAATCGACTCATCGCGCTCATGCAAAGTCAGACTCGCGATTGACCCGCCCTCAAAAAGGCGAGTTTGACGGCGGGCCGATTCTCCCCTTAGTAACGACCGTCAGACGCAGCGGCTATGGTCAAAAAAGAATTCACCATCTCGAACAAACTCGGCCTCCACGCCCGGCCCGCCGCCATGTTCGTGAAATTGGCCAATCGCTTCCAAGCTGAGATCTGGGTCGAAAAAGACGGCGAGCAAGTCAATGGCAAGAGCATCATGGGGCTCATGATGTTGGCTGCAGGTCATGGCTCGGTCATCGAAGTCACCGTCGAAGGAGAAGACGAATTGGCCGCGCTCGACGCCGTGGCCTCCCTCGTCGGCAGCGGCTTCCAGGAAGACGCTGCCTAACCCCCTCGGACTGCCCACCCGCGGGCCGCGCCGGTAGATTCCAGCTTTCAAGCCCCCTCATTCTGCCCTATGAGTGAGGCGGTATGATGGATTCGGGGACTTCAGAGACGAGCGTGGCCCCCGCTGAGATGGCCCTCCAGGGTCTGGGCGTCTCCCCCGGCATCGCGCACGCCAAGGTATTCCTTCCCTGGAAACCTCATCTCGAGCCCGAGCCGGAAGCCATCGGCGAAGAAGACATCGAAAGCGAATTGGCGGCCTTTGAGCGGGCCCTCCTGCGCACCCAGCAGCAGCTGCAAGACCTCCAAGCGCAAATCGCGGGCTCCAGCGGAGGGAAAGAAGTGAGCGGCATCTTTGAAGCCCACCTGCTGGTGCTGCAAGACCAGACCATTCTCTCCGAAGTTCACCAACGCCTGCGCCAAGAACGGGTCCGCATCTCGGCCATCTTCTTCCAGGTCATGAAGCGCTACGCCGGGCTGCTCAAGAACATCGACGACCCCTACCTCCGGGAACGGGCCGTCGACATCGAGGACGTGGTCCAGCGCGTGCTGCGAAATTTCAGCGACCGGCCGGAGGAACACCACCAACTCTCGACTGGCGAAGGCGAATACATCTTGGTCGCGCACGACCTCACCCCCTCCGACACCGCCACCCTCTCGCCCGAGCAAGTGCAAGGCTTTGCCACCGAAACCGGCAGCTACACCTCGCACACCGCCATCATGGCCCGCTCCCTCGGCATCCCCGCCGTCGTCGGGGTGCATGGTTTGGTCGGTCGGCTCAAAAATGGCGATGACGTGCTCATCGATGGCTACCGCGGCCTCGTGGTGCTGAATGCGGGCCCAGAGCGCGTGGCCGGCTACCGTAAGCTGGAAGAAAAACAGGCCGCCCTCCAAACCCGCTTGGACGAAATCCGGGACGAGGACGCCATCACGGCCGATGGCCAGAAAATCATCCTCTCGGCCAACCTCGAATACCGACACGAAGCCCCCCTCCTGGCGAACCACGGCGCGCGCGGCATCGGGCTCTACCGCACGGAATTCTTCTACTTGAGCGAGGACCACTCGCCCGATGAAGAAGCCCAAACCAAGGACTACCTCCGGGTGGCCCGCTCGGCCCAGCCGGACGGCGTCATCATCCGGACCTTTGACATCGGGGGGGACAAATTGGACAGCCAGCGCGGCCGCGACCCCGAACCCAACCCCTTCCTCGGTTGGCGGGGCATCCGCGTCTCCCTGGCCGAAGAAGACGTCTTCCGGCCACAGCTCCGGGCCATCCTCCGGGCCAGCGCCGTGGGCCAAGTCGGAATCATGTTCCCGCTCGTCTCGGGCTTGGAGGAGCTCCGCCGGTCGAAGGCCATTTTAGAAGAGTGCAAAGAAGAGCTGCGCCAAGGCGGAGAAGCCTTCGACGAAGAAATTGAAACCGGCGTCATGATCGAAGTGCCGAGTGCCGCCCTCATTGCGGATGTCCTGGCCCCGGAAGTGGACTTCTTCAGCTTCGGCACCAACGACCTCATTCAATACACCATCGCGGTCGATCGCATCAACGAAGCCGTGGCCGACCTTTACGACCCCTTCCACCCGGGCGTCGTCCGCCTCATGGCCTCGGTCAAAGAAGCCGCCGTGAAAGCGGGCATCTGGGTCGGGGTGTGTGGAGAAATGGCCAGCGACCCCATCGCGACCCCCCTCCTGGTCGGGCTGGGGATGGACGAACTCTCGGTCGCGCTCAATCAAGTCCCACGGATCAAACTGGCCATCCGCCGGTTGGAGGCCGCCCAGTGTCGCCGCCTGGTGGCCGAACTCCTCCCCCTGGGAGAACGGGCCCTCATCCGCGAGCGCCTGCAAGAGCTGGCCCGCCAAGCCTACCCCGAATTGTTCGCGCTCTGATACCAAGCTCCAGAATTCACTGGAAGAATGGAGGGAAGGTGATGTAGGGAAGAGGCGCTGAAGCGCGGGGAAGGAAGAGCCGGTGTCTTTCGAGGCGGGCGCGGAAGGCGCTTTTTGGTTGTCAAGACCGGGAGGCAGTGGTTCACTCCCGGCCGCGCTGCTCACGTGGCGGAATTGGTAGACGCGCATGATTCAGGTTCATGTGGGGCGACCCGTGGAGGTTCGAGTCCTCTCGTGAGCACCATTTTTTCTCGGCGCGGGGAGGCCAGGGCGCTCTGGCAGAGGCCGATCACGTATCGAAGGAGGATGCAGGACCAGGACCCCGAATTTGTGCACCGCGCCTTCTCCGGCATCGCGGATCGCTACGTGGTGGCCAACCACGTGCTGAGCGGGGGCATCGATCTTCTGTGGCGGCGACGCGTGGCCCGCATCGTGCGGGCCCGGCTGCCCGGACGGATTCTCGACCTCGCCACCGGCACAGGCGACCTCGCCCTGGAACTCCAACGTCAAATCCCCCAGGCCGAGATCCTGGCCAGCGATTTCTGCGAGCCCATGCTGGCCCACGCCCGCACGCGCGGGCTCGAGACGCTCTTGGCCGATGCCCTTGCGCTCCCCTTGGAGGACGAGGCCTTCGATGCGGTCACGATCGGCTTTGGCCTGCGCAATCTCGCCTCCTGGGAAAAGGGCCTTCAAGAAATGGCCCGGGTCCTGCGCCCCGGCGGCACCTTGGTGGTGCTCGACTTCTCCCTGCCCGGCCCCTGGCTCCGGCCCGCCTACCGCCTCTACCTTCACCGGATCCTCCCCCTCTTGGCCAGGGCCCTGACCGGCAAAAAAGAAGCCTATCAATACTTGGGCGACTCCATCGAACGCTTCCCGAGCGGCCCAGCCATGTGCCAGCTCCTGCGCCGCAACGGCTTCGCCGAAGCCCACGCCCAAGCGCTCTCGGGGGGGATCGCCAGCCTCTACACAGCTACCACCCCCGCTCCCGCCCAGGTCGCCAGCTCCCCCGCCCTTGCCTAGAGAGGGGGAAACAAGGCACGAGATCGTCCTCGCTTTTGAAGAAGCCGCGGTTTACTTCTCCTTGGTATGAAACTTCTGCTTTCCACTCTCGCCCTCCCCCTCGCCTGGTGCCTGCTGCACCCGCCCCAGGCCTCCGCCCATTGCCAAGTGCCCTGTGGCATCTTCTCGGATGAGGTGGAGTTCAAAAAACTGCTGGAGGCCCACACCACCATTGCGAAAGCCAACCGCGAATTCGCGAAACTGCTGGAAGAAGACGGTGTCCTGGCCGCCAACCAGGCCACCCGTTGGATCCTGACCAAGGAAGAGCATTGCGCCAAGATCATGACGAGCGTGGCGGAATACTTCTTGGCCCAACGGATCAAGCCGGACGCGGAGAACTACCAAGAAATGCTCCTAGCCGCGCACACCACCATGCGGGCCGCCATGAAGGCGAAGCAAGATCCCAGCGAAGAAGTGGCCAAGGCCCTCCAGGACGCGATCCTCCAGCTCTACCAGGCTTACATGGGCAAAGCGATGGAGCTGGCGGAGCACTAATACCAAGCTGCAGAATTGGCTGGTAGAATGGCCGAGTGGATTTCGGGCCAGACCAAGGCGCGACGAGGGCGCGGTGCAGGCACCGTAACCGAGGAGCAACGCAGGGCTGGCTCCAAAGACTCCGGCTCTTCCTTCCCCGCGCTTCAGCGCCTCTTCCCCACACCTCCTTCCCTCCATTCTTCCAGCCAATTCTGGAGGTTGGTATAAGGGGCGCTTCAAAGAAGCACCGGAACGCGCGGTCGGGTGAGATCGCCCAGGCCGAAGAGCTTTTCTCCCAAGTCGCCCAGGTAGCCCAGGGTCTCGGGGGAAAGGAGTTCGATGATTTCGTCCAAGGCCTCGCCACTGAGACAGAAAGGGAGGCCTTGGAAAAGGAGGTCGCCCTCGACGCAGAGACCGCAAATTTGGTATTCCTGAGAGCGTTCCCGAGGGGTGTCCTTAAAAAGGCAGCGAGCCAGCCAGGGCTCGACCGTGGGGTCGTCCTGCCGCAAAAGACTTTGGCTGCGTGCCTCCAAATCGACGTGTTGGTGGAAGTAGCCTTCCAAGCGCTCGAGAGACTCTTCCGAGTAGGCCTCTCGATGGCGTTGGCAGCACTCCATACAAAGCGCATACTCAAAGACCACCTCGTCCGGAGCGTCTTCCACTCGTCGGAAGGCCTTCTCTACCAGGTAGGGAGCATTGCCCTCCAGGAGAGAGCAGCCACAATCCGAGCAGGTGGAAAAGGGCGCGTCCTGCTCGAAGGACCAGAAAATCGGAGGGAGGGGGGCGAAGCGGCTGGAGACAAAAAACTCCTCGTCCCCGCCTTCTGCTTCTTCTGAGGCATCGTTCTCGGCCATCCTGGACTATGGGCTGGTTTGGCTGCGCTGCATGAAGAAATCGAGGCCCCAAAGGTGGCCCAGAGGTAGCTTATACCAAGCTCCAGAATTCACTGGAAGAATGGAGGGGAGGTGTTGTGGGGAAGAGGCGCTGAAGCGCGGGAAAGGAAGAGCCGGTGTCTTTCGAGCCAGCCCTGCGTTGCTCCTCGGTGTTTCTTCGGAGGGGGGCGAAGGCTTGGGAGAAAACTTTGAGGGCGGCTTGGGGGTGCCTTGAAAGGATGATGCCTGGGAGGAGGCTCTGGCCCTGCCAAAAAAACCGTCGAGGTTCTTGGGCGAGCGGGCGCCGCTCTAGGAGGCCTTGGCCATCTCTTCCTTCACTAATTTCTCGATCTCGGCGTAGAGCTTGGGATCGGCCTTGAGTGCTTCCTTGGCGCCATCGCGGCCTTGGGCCAGTTGGTTTCCCTTGTAGCTGAACCAGCTTCCGCGCTTTTGCACCAGGTCGAATTCCTGGGCTAGGTCGAGCAGGGAGCCGACCGAGGAGATGCCCTCATTGTACATGATGTCGAACTCGGCCTCGCGGAAGGGGGGAGCCACCTTGTTTTTGACCACCTTGATCTTGGTCCGGTTTCCCTGCACGGTGCCGTCGGTGTTTTTGATCATGCCGATGCGGCGGATGTCGACCCGGACCGAGCTGTAGAATTTGAGGGCCCGTCCACCGGGGGTGGTTTCCGGGCTGCCAAACATGACGCCCACCTTTTCCCGGATTTGGTTCGTGAAGACGCAGACGGTGCGGGCCTTGGCGATGAAGGAGGTCAGCTTCCGCATGGCAGCGCTCATGAGCCGGGCCTGCGCGCCCACGGTGGAATCCCCGATCTCCCCCTGGAGTTCTTGTTTCGTGACCAAGGCCGCGACCGAGTCCAGCACGATGACGTCGAGCGCGTTCGAGCGCACGAGGGTCTCGCAGATTTGGAGGGCTTCTTCGCCCGAGTTGGGCTGGGAAACCAGCAGGTCATCCATGTGCACGCCCAGGCGCTTGGAGTATTCCGGGTCGAGCGCGTGTTCCACATCGATGAAAGCAGCCAAGCCGCCCGCTTTCTGCGCTTGGGCGATGGCGGTCAAAGTGAGGGTGGTCTTCCCCGAGGATTCTGGGCCGAAGACTTCCACGATCCGGCCGCGCGGGAAGCCGCCCACTCCGAGGGCACGGTCGATCAGAAGATTCCCGGTCGGGATGGCATCGACATCCACCCGGTGATCATCCCCCATCCGCATAATGGAGGATTCGCCAAAGTCTTTGTGGATCTGATTGATGGCCAGATCGAGGTTCTTGAGCCGGGCCTGCTGGATTTTTTCCTTTTCCTTATCGACGGCCGCGGGAGGCTCGGCTTGTTTCTTGGTGGTTTCCTGTTTGGCAGCCATAGGAATGCAAATGTAGCGATTCTTTTATGGCAATCCAAGGGGAAACGCAACTGTTCATTTGAGTAATTTTTTAGTTATGGCAACCACCGCGGATGAAAAATGGATGAAACTGGCTCTTTCGGAGGCGGAGAAGGGCTGGGGCTTGACGGCCCCCAACCCCCCTGTGGGTGCCATAATCGTTCACAATGAACGAGTTGTGTCAAAAGGCTGGCACGCCTTCGCCGGGGCACCCCATGCGGAGATCGTGGCGCTCGAGGAGGCGCGGAAGTCGGGTCAGTCCGTGGAGGGGGCCACCCTTTACGTGACCCTGGAGCCGTGTTCGACCGAGGGCCGGACCGGCGCCTGCACGGAGGCCATTCTGAGCTCGGGGATCGCGCGGGTGGTCTGGGGCTCGACCGATCCCCACCCTGGTCACCAAGGAAACGCGTGTTCGATCTTGGAAAGCGAGGGACTGACCACGACGGCTGGGGTGGCGGAGAAGGAGTGCGACCGCATCCTGCGGGGATTTCGCAGCCGGGTGCAAAGGGGGCGTCCCTGGGTCGTGGGCAAGATCGCCCAATCCCTGGATGGCCGCATTGTGCGACCGGGCGATGAGGGACAGTGGCTGACCGGGGAATCGGCCCGTTTCCAGGTCCAAATGCTGCGCGCCAAGGCCGATGCCATTGTCACCAGTGGCACCACCATCCGGCAAGACGACCCCTCGCTCACCCTGCGCATTCCCCATCCTTACGGTCACAAGAATCAGCCCTGGCGCATCGTGCTCAGTCGCAGCGGCGAGGTGCCGGAAACTTCCCGCGTTTTCAATGACGATTGGGCGGAGCTGACCAAGTTGTTCCATGTGGAACACCCGGCCGAGGTCTTTCAGGAGTTGGGGCGGATGGACTGCAATCAGGTTTTGGTCGAGGCCGGCGGGCAATTGTTGGGGCGGCTTTTGCGGGACGAGTTGATCGATGAATTGATCGTCTTTTCCGCCCCGCTTCTCTGCGGAGTCGGCCTTTCTTCGGGTTTCTCGGGCTTGGGCTCCCTCCCTGGCTCCATCGTGCTGGATGAGGTCAAGGTCCAGGCCTTCGACCAGGATGCTTGCGTCCAGGGCCTGGTTCGCTACCCGGAGCCATGAGTCGACCGGCTGTCTTCTTTGATCGGGACGGCGTCCTCAACGATCCGAGGGAACACTATTATGTCACTTCTTGGAAGGACTTTCACTTCCTGGAGGGCGCTTGCGAGTTGGTCCAGCTGGTCAAGGCGCGGGGTTGGTTGGCGGTGCTGGTGACGAGCCAAAAGGCGGTCGGCAAGGGGCTCCTCAGCTTGGAGGGGTTAGCCGAGATCCATGCCCGCTTGCAAGAAAGGCTGGAAAGCGGCTTCGGGGTGGCCTTCGATGGGATCTACGCCTACACCGGGGCCGACGACGAGGGGCGCGGGGCCAAACCCAAGCCGGATTTGGTCTGGGACGCGGCCGAGGCTTTGGCCATCGATTTGGACCGGTCCTGGGTGCTGGGTGATTCCGATCGGGACATCGCGATGGGGCAGCGGGCCGGTCTCGCCAAGACCCTTCGGGTGCTCTCTGCCGGGCGGGAGGCGGGGGTGGAAGCGGACGAGACCTTTTCCTCGGTGGCGGAGGCGCTGGCGTGGTTTCGAGTTCATTTGCCCGAGGTCACCCCTATCTGAGGAGGGCCGTCAGACCGCTTGGCGGGCCAGCTTTTCGAGATAGACGGCCAGGACCGAGACATCGGCTGGGGTGATGCCGGAGACGCGGGCGGCTTGCCCGAGGGTTCGCGGCTGGATCTCGGCCCATTTCATCTGGGCCTCTTTTTTGAGGCCACTAATGGCGGCGAAGTCGAGCCCGCCCGGGATGGCGCGGTGCTCATTCCGATCGGCCCGGGCCACCATACCTTCTTGGCGACGGAGGTAGCCTTCGTATTTGAGGTCGGTCTCCAGCAGTTGCCAGATTTCCCCCGCGAAGCGAGCCCGCAAAGCCGAGGGCAGGGTGGCGACGGTGTTTTCTGGTCGACGAAACCACTTGGCCAGCGGGAGGTCCTCGACCTTGGCCTCCCGTTCGGCGAAGTGGCGGGCGGCCGCCAGTTGGGAGGCTTTTTCTTCGGTGTGGCGGCAACGGGTCTCCTCGATCAAGCCCCATTCGGCCGCCTTGGGGGTCAGCCGGAGGTCGGCGTTGTCTTGGCGCAGGAGAAGACGGTATTCGGCCCGGCTGGTGAAGAGGCGATAGGGTTCGGTCACGCCCTTGGTGACGAGGTCATCGATGAGCACGCCGAGGTACCCCTCCGAGCGGGAGAGGGAAAAGGCGGGCTTGCCTTGGAGCTGGAGCGCGGCATTGGCCCCGGCCAGGAGACCTTGGCCGGCGGCTTCTTCGTAGCCCGAGGTCCCATTGATCTGGCCCGCGAAGTAGAGTCCCCGCACCCGCTTGGTCTCGAGAGTGGGCGAGAGCTGGGTCGGTGGGCAGTAATCGTATTCCACGGCGTAGCCCGGGCGGAGGATCTCGGCCTTTTCCAAGCCGGGGATGGAGTGAAGGAAGGCTAGCTGGATGTCGAAAGGCAGGGAGGTGGAGACGCCGTTGACGTAGTATTCGTTGGTGTGGCGACCTTCCGGCTCGAGGAAAAGCTGGTGCCGGTCCCGATCGGCAAACTTGACGACCTTGTCCTCGATCGACGGGCAATAACGGGGTCCGACCCCCTCGATGAGACCCGCATAGAGGGGCGATTGATCGAGATTCGAGCGGATGATTTCGTGGGTTTCGGGTCGGGTGTAGGTGATCCAGCAGGGCATTTGTTCCACGTGGAACGAGGGGTCGGCCCAGCGATTGAGGGTGAAGAGTTCGTCGCTCTGGCCCTCGAGGGTGTGGGAGAGGTAGCTGAAGAGGGCCGGCTGGGAGTCGCCATCTTGGCGCTCGCACTGGGAAAAATCGATGGAACGGCCGTTGAGGCGACAGGGCGTTCCGGTTTTGAAGCGGGCGATTTCAAAACCCAGGTCCTTGAGGCTGTCTGAGACGGTGGAGGTGGCGTCGCCCATGCGACCGCCGACCTGGTTTTGTCGCCCCACGTGCATCAAGCCCCGCATGAAGGTCCCCGAGCAGAGTATAACGGCTCGGGCCCGGTATTCCAGGCCCAGCCCGGTCCGCAAGCCTCGGATTTCATCCTTCTCCACCAGCAGTTCCGCCACGTTCCCTTGGTGCAGTTCCAGGTTGGGGGTGTTTTCCAGGACCCACTTCATGCGGAATTGGTAGGCTTTCTTATCGCACTGGGCCCGCGGCGCCCGCACGCTGGGGCCTTTGCGGGCGTTCAGCAGGCGGAACTGGATGGCGGTGGCATCTGTGTTCAAGCCCATGGCCCCGCCCAAGGCGTCGATTTCTCGCACCAGGTGCCCTTTGGCCAGGCCCCCGATGGCAGGATTGCAGGACATCTGGGCCACGGTGTCCAAGTTTTGGGTCAGGAGGGCGGTGCGACAGCCCAGACGGGCGGCCGCCAGGGCCGCCTCCACGCCGGCGTGTCCAGCGCCAATCACGAGAACGTCGTAGGGCGTGGGGTAGACAAACATGAGCTTCGGAGAAAAGAACGATACGCGATCCGTCAAGTCGGCGGTCGAGGGGCGGCCGCCTTCTTGGACCGGCTCCCCGTATTTAGTATTGTAACAGGTTATCAAAGCCTCCTCCAAGCTCTCTTTAATTCTTCCGTGAAGAGAGGCGCGGGCTATGCTTTGGGGGACAGGAAATTTCTGTGGTGACGGATTGCTCTTCCATTTCCAGTGAGACGGAGGCCCCGCGTCGACGGGTCGATTTCATCGACGCCCTGCGCGGTTACGCCATTCTCATGATGCTTCAGGGTCACACGGTGGATGTGGTGCTCTGCGAGAGCTGTCGCAAGCCGGAGCATTTCGCCTACTTTCTCTGGGATCGTCTGCGCGGCTTGACTGCCCCCACCTTTTTCTTCGCGGCCGGCTTGATCTTCGCCTATTTGCTGTTGCGAGAGGAAGCGCGGGCGCCCGGTTCGAATGCTCGTCTCGGGAAGGGCTTGTTGCGGGTCGTTTGGCTGCTCGTTTTAGGGTTTTTGGCGCAGTTTCATTTTTATGATCTCGAACGGATTTTGCGAGGGGCGCCCGACCGCTGGGAGTTTCTTTCCTCTTCCCATGTGCTCCATAGCATTGCGCTCACTCTTTTGCTGATTCTGGGGGTGTTTTGGTTGGTCCGTCGGGGTCCCCGCCATCTGGCACTGCTGGTCTGGCTCGGGGTGGGGCTGCTCAGTTTTCTTTTGGCGGGTTTTATTGCTCCCTGGAGCCCATCGACTTTTCCGTGGACCTGGATCAGCCTTTTCACCTCGCGAGAGACGGCTTACTTCGCGCTCTTTCCTTGGGCCGGATTTGGCTTGGCGGGGGCGGCCTTTGGTGGGCTGCTCTGGGTCACCCGCTGGCATGAACGCGGGTGGTTCTCCGGCAGCCTGGCGGGGGTGGGAGCGATTCTTTTACTGGTCTGTGCGCCTTTTGGTGGAGAGCACGGTTGGCTGACTTTCCGCTTGGCGGCCGGCATTTTTCTTCTGGGACTGGTGGGGCTGCTTTGTCTGCGAGGTTGGATGCCGGAATTTGTTCTGCGGGCTGGCCGAGAGACGCTGACCCTCTTTCTCCTGCACGTGGTGGTGCTTTACGGTGGCTTGACCGGCTACGGTCTCCATTTGCTCTGGCCGAGGGAACTGGGAGCGGGGCCGACTCTTCTGCTGGCGCTTTCGATGGTGGCGTCCTTCGCGCTCTTGGCTTGGCATCTCCCGACTTTGCGCCGATGGTGTCCCCCTCTGCGATGGATCCGGTAGACCAGCCGTCCCCGACCAAGGAGAGGGTGGTCTTCATCGATTACCTTCGAGGCTATGCCATCCTCATGATGTTGCAGGGCCACACCGTGGACATCCTGCTCCAGGATGCTTACCGGGACAATGCTTACTGGCTGTATGCCTTCTGGAACCACATGCGGGGCTTGACCGCGCCCCTTTTTTTCTTCTCCGCCGGGCTCATTTTCACCTTTCTTCTCCTAAAGGGCGAGGAAGCCGAAGACGGCCTCAACCCACGCCTAGCCAAGGGACTTCGCCGGGGGCTTTGGCTGCTGGTCTTGGGCTTTTTGATCCAGACCAGTTTCGCCGGGCTCGGGCGCTTGGCTCAGGGCCAGCTTTCCGGTTTCGCTTTTCTCTCCTACACGCACGTGTTGCATACCATTGGGATGACCCTCCTTTTGATCGTGGGCTTGTTTTTCTTGGTCCGAAGGGCCCCGTTCTGGACCATCCCGACTCTTTTTGGGAGTGCGGGTTTTCTGTTCTTCGCGCTCTCTGAGGTGATCGGTGCCTGGCGCTCGGATTCCTTTCCCTGGGTCTTGGTGAGCCTTTTCACCAATGAGGAGCAGGCCATCTTCGAGCTGTTTCCTTGGGTCGGTTTTGGTCTTTTCGGGGCGGCCTTCGGCTGGCTCCTCTGGAAGACGGCCTGGTATCGAAGCCTCCGCTTCCACTTCGCTTTGATCGTCCTGTCCTTGGTGCTGGCGCCCTTTCACAATTTCTTTCCCGGGGGCGAGGGCTTTGCCTGGTTTCGCTTCTTTGAGAGCTTCCTGGTCATTGGCACCGTGGGAGTCCTGAGCCAAGTGGAGTGGCTCCCGGGTTTCCTGGCCCGTTGTGGCCAGGAGACGCTGGGCATCTATGTCCTGCACGTGATTCTGCTCTACGGCGGGGTCACGGGCTTTGGCTTGGCCCAGACGGGGCTGCGACGAGCCCTCGAACCGGCACCCACTGCTGGCTTGGCCTTGTTGGTGGTCCTTCTCTTTGTTTTGCTAGCGGTCTCCCTGCCTGCCCTGCGGTCCCGCTTTCCTCTCTTAAAGTGGCTGCGCTAAATGACTCTTTGTGAATAGTCTGCGAACTGATCGGGGGCTGTCTTGGGAACAAGTTGGCGGACAACTTCCAACAAGTGACAGGAAGGTCGTGCTCTGGCCGGTTGCTGGCTCGGGAGAGGACTTGTGCCGGCTTCTTTTCCCAGCTTTTTCTTCTGCAAGTGGTTCACGGTGAGGGGGTGAGTGTTCTTGCTGCACTTGTTCACGCCATGAAGAAGAAGAACATTTCCAGGCCAAGAATAACTTCTTTCATCAAGTCTCGCTTCCGAAGAGCCCCAGCTCGGGATGGGCTAGGGGTTGGAGAGGGGCCTTCCCTTTGGCTGGGGAGGGGCGGAGGGGTGCCGAGGGTTGGTCCCCTTCCAGCTGGGCCAAGAGTTCTCGGGCTCGTTCGATGACGCTTTCAGGAATCCCGGCCAGGCGAGCGACTTGGATGCCGTAGGAGCGATCGGCTGCTCCCGGCACGATCTTGCGCAGAAAGATGATGCGCTCCTTCCATTCGCGCACTGCGACATTGAAGTTTTGGCTGGCTGGGCAGGTCTCGGGCAGGGCCGTGAGCTCGTGGTAGTGGGTGGCGAAGAGGGTGCGGGCTTGGTTGTGGCTGTGGAGATGCTCGGCCACGCTCCAAGCGATGGAGAGCCCATCGTAGGTGCTGGTGCCGCGACCGATCTCATCCACGATGACGAGGCTGCGTTCGGTGGCGTTGTTTAGGATGAGGGAGGTTTCGTTCATCTCGACCATGAAGGTGGAGTGCCCGCGGGCGAGGTCATCGCTCGCTCCCACTCGAGTGAAGATTTGGTCCACCAGGCCGATCTCGGCCTCGGCCGCGGGGACGAAGCTGCCAATTTGCGCCAGGAGGGTGAGGAGGGCCACTTGGCGGATGTAGGTGGATTTGCCGGCCATGTTGGGTCCGGTCAAAAGGAGGAGACGCTGGCGCTCGGCTTCGAGAAGGGTGTCATTGGGCACGAAGGGGTCTTCCATTTCCTGCTCCAGCACCGGATGGCGACCCTCCACGATCCGAAGATCGCGAGAGTGATTGAGCTGGGGGCGGCAGTAATGCCATTTGCGGGCGGTTTCGGCCAGCGATTGCAGCACGTCCACTTCCGCGATGGCGCGGGCCGCCTTTTGGAGGGCCTCCAAGTGAGCGATGGCGCGGGCTCGCAGCTGGAGGAAGGTTTCGTATTCGAGAGCCTGGGCTCGTTCATCCGCGCCCAGCAGGACGCTTTCCCGCTCTTTCAGCTCGGTCGTGATGAAGCGCTCGGCGTTGGCCATGGTTTGCTTGCGCAGGTAGTCTGCGGGCACTTGGTCGAGATGGGTTTTGGTGATCTCGATGAAGTAGCCGAAGACGTGGTTGAACTTGACCTTGAGCGACTTGATGCCCGTGCGTTCGATTTCCTGGGCTTGGAAGCGCCCGAACCATTCCTGGCCTTCACGGGCGGCGTCCCGCAGTGTGTCGATGTCTTCATGGTAGCCATCCCGGAAGAGACCTCCTTCCTTCGGCGAGACGGGCGGCTGCTCCACCAGGGCCCGCTGGAGTTCCTGGGATAGTTCCGAGAAATCGCCGAGGGCGGCGCACAATTGCTGGGCCCGTTCCGCCGGGGGAAAGAGGGTTTTGAGCTGCTGCGCCACGGTCGGCAAGACCAAGAGGGAGCGGCCGAGTGCCCCGAGGTCCCGCGGATTGCCGAGACCTTGGCTGAGGCGGCTGGAGATGCGTTCGATGTCTTTGATCTCGCGCAGGGTCTCCCGGAGCTTGGCTAGAACGAAAGGTTCTTCCACCAGAGTTTGCACCACGTCTTGTCGATTCCGCAAGGCGGAGAGGTCGCGCAAGGGGTGGAGAATCCAATGGCGCAGCATCCGGCTGCCCATGGGGGTGAAGGTTTCATCGATGGCTTCCAAGAGGGTGGGCTGCAGGGAGCCCTTGCGGGGAACCAGATCGAGATTGCGCTGGCTGGCGCGATCCAGCCCTACGAATTCCTCGCTTCGGTAGGGTTGCAGGGAGCGGAGGTGGTCGACTTTTTGTCGCAAGAGCAGCTTGAGGTAGTGCAGGATGGCGCCGGCTGCTCCCAGACCCGCTTCCATTTCGCTGCAACCAAATCCATCCAAGGAGGCGACGCCGAAGTGCTCTTGCAGCAGGTCGCGAGCGGCCTCGGGGAGGAAGGTGTAGCCATCTGTTTCCGTGGCTTGCTCGAAGGCGGGCAGCCCGTTCGGGGCATCGCTTTTTAGAAGCTCGGCCGGGCTGAGGCGCTCGACTTCGTCTTCCAAGGCCTGGACTTGAGTGAACTCCGTCACGCGGAATTCGGCCGTGCTGAGATCGACGAAGGCCAGGCCAAAGAGGCCCGCGTGCTGGTAGACGGCGGCCAGGTAGTTGGCCCGCTTGGCGGGCAGCAGGGCGAGATCGCTGAGCGAGCCCGCACTCAAGATCTGGCGGACCTCTCGCTCCACGATTTTTCCGGCTTGCGGTTCGCTGGTTTGCTCGGCGATGGCGACGCGACGGCCGGCCTCAATCAGTTTCCCGAGGTAGGCTTCGGCCGCGTGGTGGGGCACCCCGCACATGGGAACCTCATTCCGCTTGGTCAGGGCCACGTTCAGCAAGCCGGCCGCTTGCTTGGCATCCTCGAAGAAGAGTTCATAAAAGTCGCCCAAACGGAAGAAGAGCAGGACGTCCTCGGGGAGCTGCCGACGGAGGCGGAGATACTGCCGCATCATCGGCGTCTCCTTGGCGTCCTGGCTCCCCATGCGCCTATCTTATACCAAGCGACAGGATAACCTAGTGGAAGGGTTGTTCGGTCTCAGGCGTAGCTGGACTCGACCCGTTCGGCGACGTCCCGGTAGCCATAGTCCGCTTCGTAGATCTGCTTGAGGCACTCAAGGGAGTCTTCCTTGCGGTCCATTTTCTCGTAAAGCAGGCCGAGGATGTAGAGCAGGTCCTTTTTCATGGAGTCCATGACTTGGAGTTCGCCGAGGGCTTCGGTGAGCTGCTTGGCCGCCAGGTCGAGCATGTTCTTAGCCTCATAGCATTTGCCCAAGAGCAGCATGGCTTTGATCTTGATCGAGGGATTGTTCTTGGCCCGCTGGAGGTGCGGGATGGCCTCGGATTCGCGACCCGCCGCGAAGAGGTATTGCCCGAGATCGAAGCGCAGTTGGGGATCGGTGGGGTTGCGCTCCACTCGCTCCTCGGCTCCCGCGATCAATTTGGTGGCGCGTTCGCCCTTCAGGGTTTCCAGCTCGGCCTTTTTGGCGTCGCGGGTGGCGTCGTCCTTCGCTCCCGCGATTTCCGCTTCCAAGGAGATCAACTGCTGCTCGGAGACTTTTTCTTCCGCGTAGGAGATTTTGCGTTCGAGGGAGGTGTCCCCATCGCTCAAATGCATGGCCCAGCTGTAGAATTGGTGGGCTTCGGACCACTGTTCCAGTTGCTCGTAGAGGTCGGCCACTTGCTTGACGACTTTGAGGTCGTTTTGGTCCGCGGCGTAGCGCTGAAGCAGGGTGTCGAGGCGCTCTTGCTTCTGTTCCCGCGTCATGCCGGTGCGGCTGGCGGCTTCCATTTCCTGGGCCTCGGTGTTGTCCTTTTGGAGGTCGCGGAAGGAGGCGGTTTCCCAGTTTTGCTTCGCCATCGAGGCGCGGGCCGAGGCGTCTTTGGCCCCTTTGACCGCTTCCAGGTCGGTGGGATCGATGGTGGCGATCTCGCTGTAAATCTTGGAGGCTTGCTCGGCCTCGTTTTGCTCCAGGTAGTGCTGGGCGAGCTTGTGGAGGTGCTTGGTGGCCTTGGGATGGCCTTCGCGAATGGTTTCGAGGGCAAAGGTGGCCACCTCCACCTGCTGGTCCGCCAGGGCGGCTTCGTAGAGCACGAGATTCGCCTCGGGGTGATGGGGCTCGGTTTCGAGGACCTTTTCAATGGCCGCGATGGCCCCGACCGGATCTTTTTTCACCTGGCCCTTGATCCGCATGAGAGAGAGGCCGCCGCCGCCGCCACCTCCTCCGAGGAAGCCCTTTTTCTCGCCCTGTTTTTTCAAGACCGCGGCCCGGCGCAAAGCGCGGCGACCATCGAGGAAGCCCGGATGCTGGGCCACGAGGTGCGAGAGCAATTTGATGGCGTAGCCGTAGTTTTTGATTTCGATGGCGCTTACTCCCTTGAGCCAGTTGGCTTTTACATCCTGAGGGAGATCGTTTTCGGTGAGAGTGGACATGGGGTTCCTAGGGGGATCGGTGACTTTGAACGGGGGCGGCGGGGAAAGTCGTTCCCCCGCCGAGAAAGGCAAGCGGTAGATCGGTCCCCGGCCAGCGCCAAGCTGAAAATGCCGTGGCTCGTTCTCGGCCTCGGCCCCGTGAGCGCCTGCTAGAAGCCACCATTGGCCCTTGCTGAGAGCTGGGTTTCCGGCTCTTCTTGGCGGATGCGCGTGGTCGCCCTTTGTCTCCCCCTTTTTCTGCCCTGCCTGGTGGGCTGTCAATCCACCACCAGCGGCGAGGTCCGGTTCCACACCGAGACTTCGGCCGCTTCCGGGCCCAAGCTGTCCTTCCCGGCCGAGACGCCGGTCGGCCAACGCTTCTTCAGTAGCCAGGCCGCCATCACTCCCCGGCACTATTCGTGGTTCCAACCCTTTCGCGAGGCGGGCATGCCGACCCAAGGGGCGGTCTTCAAGCTGAACAATTTCGGCGAGCTGATCCTGCGCGACATCACGACCCAGGCCAATGGGACCTTCCTGCTGCCAACCGTGAATGAGGTGCCGAAGGAGGCGGTTTTCATCGATGGGCGAGTCGACGATGGGATCGTGGTGGTCTGGAGTGGCCTGACGGAGAAAGAAATCAAGAGCATCGGCAAAAGCGTGGTCATGAAGCCAGCCGCCAGCTTGCCCGCTCCCGCTGGGTTGCCGAGTGGGGGGGCGGCCCTGCCTTCCTTGGCCGAGCCGGGCTTGGCGCCCGCGGCGGGAGGCCCCTTCCCCGGGCCGACGGCCTCGCCCAGTGTCTTCGAGGGACGAACGATCGATCGGCGACCGCTCTTTTCTCGGTGAGGATGTTTCTGCGGGTCTTTTGCGCGGTGGGGCTGCTGGGGATGGCCTCCGGGCAGCCCCTCGGGCTCCGCTTGCCAACGGAGAACCAGGCGATTTTCAGCCAGGACCCCTCGCGCTTTTACCAATACACCCACCGGAACTTCGAGGGCCGCAGTTGGAACGAATGGCGGGGGGGCCAGTATGGCTTTTCCCGCAACGCCAAGCGAGCGGCCGATGGCAGCATCGTCTACGCGCGCTTTCACGAAGGCCTCGACATCAAGCCGGTGGCGCGCGATGCCAGCGGCGCGCCCCAAGACGTGGTCCGGGCCATCGCCTCCGGCCAGGTCGTGCACACCAATACCGTGAGCGGGCGCAGCAACTACGGGCTCTACGTGGTCCTGGAGCACGACTGGGGACAAGGCCCCTTTTACAGCCTCTACGCCCATCTGCGAACCATCACGGTGAAGCGGGGTCAGCGCGTCCCAGCTGGGAAGGGGCTGGGGCTGATGGGTTGGACGGGGCGGGGCCTCGACCGGACCCGGGCCCACGTCCATCTGGAGCTCAATCTGCGCTACTCGGATGACTTCCAAAAGTGGCACGATGAATATGCCTCCGGCACGAATTACCACGGCAATTACAATGGCCTGAATCTGAGCGGTCTCGACTTGGCGAAGCTTTACTTGGAACATCGCCGGGAGGCCGACCTCGATTTGGTGCGCTTCATTCGACGGGAAATGGAGCCCTACTACCGGGTGGCGGTGCCCAAGAACGGGAAGCTGTCTCTGCTGGCCCGCTACCCATGGCTAGGGGAAGGGCAGAGCGCCCGCTTTGGAAGTCACTCTTCCTGGGAAATCTCCTTCACGGGGGCGGGCTTTCCGGTCAAGATTGAGCCCAGCCAGCGAAAGGTCAGCCAGCCCACTCTCACTTGGGTGGAGTACTCGGCCCATCCCCACAGTTGGAACACGGTCGGCCGCCTGAGCGGGAGCGGCCACCAGGTGGGCCTGACCGAAGGGGGGCTCAGGCACCTCGCCCTGGTCACGGGGGATTTTTGAGGGAGGCGATCGCTTGGTCGACCTCCGCGGTGCTGGCCAACTGGCTCCGGGTGGCGTGCTCGGAGGCGCCTTGCTCCACCCACCATTCCATCACGAGGAGTTCCTCGGCGGTGACCTGGAGCTTGCCATCGGGAGGCATGTGCCACTCGTCCTCCAGCGGAAGATGGATGCGGTAGAGAAACTCGCTCCGCTCCACGTCACCCGGCACCACGGAGGGCCCGAGGTCGCCCCCGCGGACCAGGGCCGCGAAGGTGTCCATCCGGAGGTCCCCTTCCTGTTTTTCCTGGTTGTGGCAGGAGAGGCATTTGGCCTCAAAAATCGGGAAAACCAGCTCGGCAAAGACCACCGGGTCCGCGCTCTCGCTCGGCTCCTTTTCGACCGGCTCTTCCCGCTCGGGCAAAAGCAAGGCCGCCCGCAGCCAAGGGGGGGCGTGGTCGGTGAGAAAGCCCTTGCCGTGGGTGAGGGAGCCCCCGTCGTGGCTGGCCCAGAGCATCACCAGACAAGTGCTCGCGAGCAAGCCGCGGTAGAGCCGTTGGCGGCTGCGGGTCGGGCGCGCTTCCCACCAAAATTTGGCCAGCGCCACCCAGATCGAGAGAATGGCTGTCAGGATGCCGCCCCAAAGATGGCGATCCAGGAGGGCCGTGTCATAGTTCCCTGTCTTGCCCAAGAGCCATCCGAGCCAAGCCGCCAGGCTGGCCGAGACGGCCGCGAAGAGCACGGGCACCAGCCCGGGAATGCTGGCCCCCCGCCACCAGAGACAGGCCTCCCAGAGCGCCAAGAGCAGGAGCGCCCCGATGGGCAGGTGCAGGATGACGGGGTGAAATCGACCGAGAAACCGGACCCATCCCCCGGGATCCGCAGGGCTCTCCAACCCGGCCAAGCCGAGTCCCAGCAAGCCCGCCGAGAGGGCGAGACTGGTCGCGAGCCAAAACTTGTGGCCGCCGCAGCCGGACCAAAGGGAGGGAGGGGAAGACATGGGCCTGAAGAGTCTACGAAGCGGCCACCTGTCTTCGATCTTCTTCTTGAGGGCTGCTTGGTATAATACCAAGCTCCAGAATTCACTGGAAGAATGGAGGGGAGGTGTTGTGGGGAAGAGGCGCTGAAGCGCGGGGAAGGAAGAGCCGGTGTCTTTCGAGCCAGCCCAGCGTTGCTCCTCGGTTACGGTGCCTGCACCGCGCCCTCGTCGCGTCTTGGTCTGGCCCGAAATCCACTCGGCCATTCTACCAGCCAATTCTGCAGCTTGGTATTAGAGCCGGGGTAGATCGGGAACGGTGATCCGGATGGTGTCCTCGCCTTCCTGGTAATCGAGGCGCGCTTCGAGGGCGGCCGCCAGGTTTTCAGCCGATTGGAATTCCTTCCAAGCGAGAGTCTGGCGAGACGCGGCTTTTTTGAGAAAGCCCGTGGGGGCGGGCTGGGCCAGATGGAGGGTGACCCGCGTCAGTCGGCGGGCTTCGTCTCGCTCGAAGGAGATTTCGTTGCCCGAGGAGGTCTGGCGGGGGTCTTCTTTGCGCAAAGTGAACCCTTCAGCGTAGTGGCCCAAACACCAGAGCAGTTGGCGGAGCATGACGAAATCGGTTTCCGCCCGCAGGTCGGCGGCTGGCTCCTCCCCCTTTAGCTGCACGAGATTACCGCCCCGCAAGCCCGAGAGGCCAGCCACCTGCCAGGCCAGGTGGCGCAAGGGGAAGGACTGGACGAAGCGATGGGGGTTGCGGCGATCCTGGCCGCTGCGGAAGAAGGGAATGGGGGCCGCGGCCAGGAAGGCGGTTTTTTGTCGCTTGAGGGTCTCGAGCCAGGCCGGGGTCCGCTGGAGGCGATAGGCCAGTTGCGCTTCGTAGAGCGATTCCGGGGCCACCCGTTGCCCCTGCCCTTCATTGGTCATGGTCATCTCCGGGCTGAGAGGGATGTCTTGCCCGTGGAGCCCGACCACAAAGGGGGCCGCAAAGGAGGGGCGGGGGCCCCAGAGCGAGTTTTCCTTTGGGCGTTTTTCATACTCGGGACTGAAGAAGAAATTCCAGAAGACCATGTCCCGCCCGTGATGGGGGAAGGCATTGCTGGGGCCTCCCGAGTCGAAGAGACCTCCTCCCTCGATCCGGTCCATGAGGGAGGCCACGGAGTATTTCCCGTGGAAGTCGAAGCCCCTCTCCGGATGGAGGCGGCTGCGCCAGAGCACCAGCCCCACGTGGTGATAGCCTGCGCCTAGCGGGTGGAGCAGCCCGTCACTCTCGTCGAAGAAATGCCCGATGAAGGTCCCGGTCGAACGCCCCGCCTTGGGGCCATTGTGGGCCACCGACCCAAAGTGGCGGAGTTGGTAGAGAGAGAGGCGGGCGGAGTGCTCGGCCAGGAGAAGCGCGGTTCCATTGATGGCATGGACGCGGCGCATCCAGAAATCCCGCACCCCGGAGGCGACGACGAAACGCCATCCCGTGTTGTCCATCATGCTGCGGTGGTGAGAAAACTGCCCGACCCAAGCTCCCAGGAAGGTGAGGTCTTCCACGCCGCACTCGCGCAGATGCGCCCCTTTCCGCAGGCGCACGCCCCATTCCGGCTGAAGGCTGGTGAAGAGGCCCGAGCGAAGGGTGACGCGGGTGCCTTCGACCGATTCCACTTCGTGAAATTCCCGGAGGGTGGCCTTCTGGCTGAGGCCCCACTCCGGCTGGGTGGGCAGGCCGTAGATGAGGTAGTCGCGGGCGGAGGGGGCGTCGGTCTCATACTGGATCGCCACAAAGTCCCCGGCCTGAAGCCCGTCCACGTCTTCGAAGATCAACTCTCGAGTAGGACGGAGAGCGGGTGCAGCCAATTTCCCGAAGGAAGGGCCGGAGGTGGGGTCGCCCAAAAAGTGCAGGAAGGGCTCCCCTTCGTTTTGAAGCATGCCGTAGTAGGGGCTGCCATTTTGGGCGGTCCGGTTGGCCTGGCTGGGTCCGTCCCAGTTGTCATGCACGAGGTGGAGGATGGTGCCGGCGGGTCCGACGCCGGAGCCTTTCAAGACGATGTGGGAGTGACGGACCCGGAGTGGTTCGCGGGGAGCGAGTGGGTCGGTGCGGAAGTGAAAGACGCCGGGCGGGAAGAAGACGACGCCGCCCCCGTGGGCGGTGGCCGCGTCGATGGCCGCTTGCACGCCGGCTTGGTCGTCCTGGCCATCGTTGGGCCGGGCCCCAAAGTCGGTGACCGGAAAGCGCCGGTTGACTTCGAAGGCGCCTTCCTCCGGCACGGCTTTTTCGCCCAAGTGGTAGCCGACGTAGGAAAAGTCTGGAATGGGGGTTTCCCGTCCCTCCTGGAGGGCGGAGACAAAATCTCTCCCCAGGTTGCCCGTCAGCCCGAGCGCCCGCCGCTGTTGGTCCAGGAGAACCGCGATGCTTTCGCCCGAGACCAGGCTGCCTCCCGGCCCCAAGAGGAGCCAGCCCACGCAAGCGAGCCAGCGCAGGCGCTTTCCTGGGATGACGGGGGGGCCTCCGTGAAGGGAGCGCTTCAAGGTTGCTCTCTCTGGAACGTGTAGAGGTTCGGCAGGTCCCCTTCAAACGCGGTCCAAGTGTCTTGAGAGAACTTGAGGAAGTCCGGATGGAGGTGTCGGGTGGAGGGCTCGTCCTGGTAGGGGCTCCAGTTGCTGCTGCTGCGCTGGCTGCCATTTCCGAACCAGGTCAGGGCGTAGGCCACTTCGTGGGCCACGGGGTCGTTCTTGAGATTGTCCAGGAACATCCGACTGTAGTGATCGGCGGCTGTCTCTTCGGTGAGGCCGTTTTTGTAGCCGAATTCGGTGATGGCGGCGACTTTGCCGTGTTGGCGCGCGAGGTTCACCACGACCCGCGCGCAGGTCAGCAGGATTTGGGGTCCGTCCTCGTAGGCGTAGCTATCGAAGCCGTAGACATCGATGTAGTCTTGGCCGGGAAATCGACGGAGGAATTTTTCCTCGCTGTCCGGTTTGCTCGGGGAAATCACGAGGATGAGATGGTGAAGGTCCATTTCGTCCCGCAGGAAGTCGATCGTCATCCTCCAGAGTTCGTTGTATTGTTGCGGGGTGCAGGTTTTGGTGCCCCACCAGAACCAGTTGCCGGTGTGTTCGTGGTAGAGCCGCAGGAGAACGGGGATGGGACGGCCGTTTTCATCCCGGAGTCCGCGGATGAATTCTCCGTAGCGGCGGAGGACTTTCATGTAGGCTCGGTGGTCCGGGCTCTCCCGGTCGAGGACTTTGGTGACGGGGTCGCCTTCGTTGCTTTTGTGAGAGTTGTTGTGGGGGACGGCTAGGTCGGGATTCCGGGAGTGCGAGCTGAGGCTGATCAGGATGCCCCGCCGATGGAGTTCGGGCGCGATGGTCTGCCAGAATTCATAGTCCTCGTAAAGATGGAGCCCGAATTCGACCAGGGCGGGGTTTTTGCCGACCAGCGCCAGGCTGTCCGAAGCCAGCTCGAGGGGGTTTTCCTGCCGTTCTTTCTCGCTCGGGGTGTGTTTCCCCCGGCTGAAGGCGCGCATTTGGCCGTAGAGCAGCCGGTGCTTGGCCGCCAGCTTGAGGTTTTGGTAGAGGCGGATGGTTTCCGGCGTGGCCTCGGGGTCAGAGAGAGGCGAGGCCGGGGCCCGAGTTGCCAGAGGTGCCGAGAGGCCCAGGCTGAGGGCCATCCCCAGGGTGGCGAGGGAGCGGGCGTGGGGCAGGCGGGCGAGAGGGTTCATCGGGCTGGTTTCGGCAAAAAAGGGGGGAGGGAGAGTCAGAGGGAGGCGGAGGCGTTGGCCTTGGCGTCCCATTGCCAAAGGAGTTCGGCTAGGCGCTCCCGCTCGTCGGCATACTCGGGGTTGTCCGCCACATTGATGCGCTCTTCGGGGTGTTTTTGGTAGTCGTAGAGTTCGACTGCCAGGACCTTGCTGTCCTCGCTCCAGTCCTTGCGCCACTCGATGTAGCGAAAGCGCTCGTCCCGGACGGCCCGACCCAGAGGCGGGCCGCCCCGCCGCACGATGTGGTAGCCGGGGTAGGTCCAGGCCCGGCTCATGGGGTCGCGCAGGAGGGGGCGCAAGCTGATGCCATCGGTGATTTCCAGAGGCGGCAGTCCGCAGAGGTCCACCAAGGTCGGGAAGAGATCGACCGATTCGACCACCCGCGTGGTGACAGCTCCGCGGGCGAATCCGGGAGCGGAGATGATGAGGGGCGATCCGGCGGTCATTTCCATGTTGGTGCATTTGGTCCAACTGCCGAGGTGACCGAGTTGGAAGCCGTGGTCGCTCCAGAAGACGATGATGGTGTCATCGCGCAGGTCGAGACGATCCAGCTCGGCCAGGAGTTTGCCAATCTGCGCGTCGACGTAGCTGATGCAGGCGGCGTAGGCCTGGCGCAGGCGGTTGGCGGCCGCGCCTTGCGGGGGGTTCTGAAGTCTGAAGCCTTCAGCGTAGCGCCAGAGTTCGTGGTTGGTCCGGATCTGGTAGGAGGCACCCGCTTCGGGGAGGGTCTCGAGAGTGGGGGTGCCGGGGGGATGGTCCGCGTCGTAGAGGTCCCAGTATTTTTTGGGCGCATTGAAGGGGAGGTGGGGTTTTTGGAAGCCGACCACTGCCATGAAGGGTTTTTTGGCCTGGAGAGACTTGCGGATGAAACCGATGGCTTCGCCCACCATGAGCCCATCTCCATAGGCTTCGTCCGGCACGTCGAGCGGGCCCTCGGCGGCTGGGAGCTGGGCTTTGATCCGCCGCATGCCCTGCTTGTCTCCATAGTCGAGGGTTTGGCGAAGTTTGGAGTATTCGGGATCGGCGTAGATGGTCCCATCCGGTCGCTTCCAGGTGAAATCAAAGCGGTCTTGGAGAGCGGGGTCGACCTTGCCCGCGGTGTGCCAGACTTTGCCCAAGGAGGCGGTGGCGTAGCCCGCCTCGCCGAAGGTCCGGCCGAGGGTTTGCACGCCATCGAACGCGACCCACTTGGCGGGCCCGTAGACCTGCTGGGTCCGCTCGGAACGCAAGCTGGTCAGGAGGGCGGCCCGGGAGGGGATGCAGATGGGGTGGGAGACGTAGTGGTGGCGGAAGAGCACTCCTTCGGCCGCCAGGGCGTCGATGTGCGGGGTGACCATGTCGGTGTCGCCGTAGCAGCCGAGTTGGGACCGGAGGTCATCGACCGCGAGAAAGAGGACGTTGGGGCGGTTGGCTGCGGCAGCCGAGCTAAGGCCTAGGCAGCTCAGGGCGAGGAGTAGGGGGAGGTAGGGTTTCATAGGTGGGGTCAGAGTGGGAGGGTGGGCTATGGCAAGAAAGGCTGGGATCATTCCCATGTCCAGAGGAGCTGGGCGAGGCGTTCGCGCTCGCCTTGGTATTCCGGGTTGGCGGCCACATTAACCCGCTCTTCAGGGAATTTCTGAAAATCGTAAAGCTCCACTTCCAGCACCTTGCCTTCCTGGCCCCAGCCTGAGCGCCATTCGATGTAGCGATAACGCGCATCGCGCACGGCATGACCGACTTTTCCGCCACGATTGACGGCGTGGAAGGCCGGTTCGGTCCACTCCCGCGATTGGGGATCTTCGAGTAAGGGCCGGAGCGTGACGCCGTCGGTGATTTCCAATTCGTCGAGCCCGCAGAGGTCGACGAGGGTGGGGAAGAGGTCAACTGATTCGACGATCTTCTTGGTCCGGCTCCCCCGCGCGAAGCCTGGGGCGGAGATGATGAGCGGGGAGCCGGCCGTCATTTCAAAGTTGGTGAGCTTGGTCCAGCTTCCCAGGTGCCCCAGTTGGTAGCCATGGTCAGACCAGAGGACCACGATGGTGTTGTCCGTGAGAGCCAGCCGATCGAGTTCGGCCAGGACTTTGCCCACTTGGGCGTCCACAAAGCTGATGCAGGCGGCGTAGCCGTGGCGGAGATCCCGGGCGGCTTCGCCTGCGGGGGGGTTCTTGAAGGTGAAGCCTTCCTGGTAGCCCCAGAGATCGTGCTTTTTGCGCAATTGGAAGGAGGAGGCGTCTTCGGGCAGGGTCTCCAAGTCGGGCGTCCCGGGGAGATCATTCGGGTCATAGAGGTCCCAGTATTTTTTGGGCGCATTGAAAGGCAGATGGGGTTTGTAGAAGCCCACCATGAGGAGGAAGGGCTTGCCGGAATCGGCTGCTTGGTTCAGGACGGCGATGCTCTCCTGGGCCAGCAGGCCATCGCCGTAGGCTTCATCCGGCAGGTCGAGAGGTTTCTCGGCCGCGGGCAGTTTGCCCTTTTTCTGCTTGGTGTTTTGGTTTTCGCTTTCCCAGATGGCGGACAACTGGGGGTCGCCATAACGTGATGCCAAGGGCCGGGTCCACTCCACATCGAAGCGATCCAAGACCTCTTTTTTGAAGCGCCCGCCCGCCAAGTGCCAGATCTTCCCGAGGGCAGCCGTGAAGTAGCCCGAGTCTCCAAAGGTTCTTCCGATGGTTTGCACCCCGGGCACCTTGGCCCAACCGGAGTTCCCTTGGGTCCGCTCGGCCCGGAGGCTCGTGAGGAGAGCGGCGCGCGAGGCCACGCAGATGGGCTGCGAGACATAGTGTTGCTGAAACAAGACTCCCTTTTCCGCGAGGCGATCGATATGCGGGGTGACCATGCGGGAGTCCCCGTAGCAGCCGAGTTGGTTGCGGAGGTCATCGATGGCGATGAAAAGAACGTTGGGCCGCGCGTCTGGCTGGGCGGAAGCGATCGAAGACAGGGCCAGGCTGACCCAGGCGACCAGCCAGAGAAGAGTGGTGGAGAGGCGCATGGGCTAAGAAAGGGGGAGAAGCGCGGGCGGGTTGGTGGTAGAGGAATCGTTCGAGGGTGCCGGTATCTATCATCTTCCTTGGCCGGGACGCGAGGGCCTGGTGGGCGAGCCACGATGGCTTCGGCTTTCCTGGCGAAGTGAGAGGGGAGATTTAGCGCTCGTTCTCAGAGAGGCCGGGAGTAGAGTGACGCGGCATGGATTTGGTCTTGGCTACCTTCCCGGTCGTTTTGCTGATCTACTTGATGGCAAAACCCTCCGCCATGCCCTCGCAGCGGGCCTTGCCCTTGGTCGCGCTGGTGATGTATCTGGTGCGGCTCCTTTATTTTCGGGACGCCCCGGTGCTGATCCACGCCACGGTCCTGCAAGGCTTGCTCTCGGCCCTCATCCCCATTTCCATCATTGCGGGGGCCATTTTGCTTTTTCGCTCAATGGAAGCCACCGGAGCGATGGGGCGGATTCGGACCTGGCTCAACTCCATCACGACCAATCGGGTGGCGCAGTTGATGATCGTGGGCTGGGCCTTTTCCTTTTTGATCGAGGGCGCGAGCGGCTTTGGCACGCCGGCCGCGTTGGCCGGGCCTATCTTGGTCGGACTCGGGCTGCCGGCTTTCCGAGTGGCGGTCTTTTGCCTGGTGATGAATTCGGTCCCGGTCTCCTTCGGGGCGGTGGGCACGCCGACTTGGTATGGCTTCGCCCCGGTTTTGGAAGCACTCGATCCGAGCGCGAGGGCGGCCCTTTTGCGAGAGGTGGGCATCAAGTCGGTCCTGCTGCATGGCGCGGCGGCCTTGTTCATTCCTTTTTTCGCGGTCGCCACGGCCGTGGGTTGGAAGCGGGCGCGCGCCAACTGGCTTTACATTTATCTGAGCGTGGCCGCCTGCGTGGTTCCCTACATCGCCCTGGGGTTTTTCAGCTACGAGTTCCCCGCTTTGGTGGCGGGGGGAATGGGCTTTCTTCTTTCGATCGCCTTGGCCTCCCGAGGTCTCGGTCTCGATCAGAAAGAAGCTCCAAGAGCCGCCGCTCCGACGCCGGAAGCCGAATCGCCGGTCACAGGCGGGCTGGTGAAAGCCTTTTTTCCCCTCTGGGGCACGGTCTTGCTCCTTCTTCTGACGCGCATCCCGGACCTCGGCCTGAAGCCCCTTTTGACCTCGACGGCCGGCGGCCTCTCCGCGAGCTGGGGTTGGTGGGGGCAGTTCTCGCTTAGCGCTTCTCTGGTGGTCTCTCTGGAGGAGATTTTTGCGACCCCTGTTTCCTGGTCTTATCAGATTCTCTACGTCCCGGCCTTGATCCCCTTTTTCCTGATCTCTTTGGTGACCTTTGCGCTCTACCGCACCTCCGGGAGCACTCTGCGGGGAGCGCTCGGGGAGGTCGGCCAGACGATGGCCAAGCCCACCTTGGCCCTCCTGGGAGCGCTCGTGTATGTGCGCTTGGTCATGATGGGGGGAGAGCGCTCCAGTGCCGAAATCATCGGCAGCTCCCTGGCCGCCGCCACCGGGGAGCAGTGGCCCCTGCTGGCTCCCTTTCTGGGCGCGATCGGTTCCTTCTTCTCCGGCTCGGCTACCATTTCCAATCTCACTTTTGGCAGCATCCAGTATTCGGTGGCGGAGACGCTTCATCTCTCTGCTTCGACCGTCTTGGCGCTCCAATCCGTGGGCGCCTCCATGGGCAATATGGTCTGCATCAACAACATTGTGGCCATTTGCTCCATCCTGGGCATCAGCCAGGAAGAGGGCCGCATTCTTCGGCTGAATATGATTCCGATGTTTCTTTATGGCCTCCTGGTGATCGTGGCCACGCTTCTCTTTTTTTGAACCGCCCTCTTTCTCTCCTACCCAGGCCGGACGGACGGGAAAGGCGGGTAGCCCGGCGGATTTCGGCGACCAGATCCAATGGTGGAGGGGAAGTTTGGAAAAGAGGTGGAGTCAGCAAAAGGAGGTCGCTTCCTCGAAGAGCGGCTTCGCCAGGCGCTGGGTCGGGGCTGCTGGCAGGGCAAATTTCATGGGCTCTCTCGATCTTTGGGTGTAGGGGTCTAGATGACATCGCCCGATCCCTCTGGAGTTTCGCGCCGCCGGTTTGGCGGCCTTTTGTTGGCAACGGCCTCTCTCGGCGCGGTGCCGCGGGCCTCAGGGCAGGCCTCGCAGGCGGTTTCCTCCGCCATCCCTGCGGGGGTTTTGAGCGCGCGTTTTGGCAAGTATCGCCTCACGGCTTTGCTGGATGGCATGCTCTCGATGGGCCGGGACTTCTTTTTGAGCGAGGACGCCCAAATCGATGAACTGCTCGCGGCCAGTGGGATCGACGGACAAGCCATCGCCGCACCCATTTGTTCCTTTCTTCTGCAGTCGGCGGACCAGACCATTCTCATCGACACCGGGATGGGGGCCATCGACGCCTTTGGCCCAGGCTTTGGCCACACTCTGGCCGGCCTTTTGGCGGTCGGCGTCTCGCCCGAGGAGATCGATATGGTGGTCATCACGCACGCGCACCCCGATCACATCGGAGGCCTCTTGACGGCGGAGGGCCAAAAAGTTTTTTCCAAGGCCGAGATCGTTTTGAATGAGACCGAAGCCAAGTTTTGGACGGATGAAGGCCAGATGGCCCAAGCCGACGAGGCGGCCAAGGGCATGTTCCAATTCGCGAGCCAAGCCTTGGCCCTCTATGGCGATCAAGTCACGCAGGTGGCTCCCGGGAAAGAGATTGCTTCTGGCCTCACCCTGCGAGCCGCCCCGGGTCACACTCCTGGGCACAGCGTTTTGAGGATCGATGGCGGGGAGCAGCAGCTCATGATGATCGCGGACCTTTTGCACAATGCCGAGGTCCACACCGCCCTTCCCGAGACAGGCTTTGCCTTCGACACCGACCCGGCCCAGGCAGCCGCCACCCGGAAAGCCTTTTTCGAAGAGTTGGCTGCGGAGAAGACCCTGGTGGCCGGAACCCATCTTCACTTTCCCGGCCTTGGACGGATCTTGCAGGAGGGCTCCGCCTATCGCTATCTGCCCGCTTCTTTGTAAGCCGCCTCTTTCTTTTCGGGATAAAGATGGCCTTCTCTTCGAGGCAGCTCGAGCGGAGCTGGCTTCTTGGAAGCGAGGTAATCCTGCGCTTGGCCGACCAACCAGAGATAATGGTCATCGGGCAAAGGATCGTAGGAGAGGAGGGTGAGGCCTGGAGCGACTGGCGGGTGGGCATCGACCTTGAGGATTTGGGTTCCTTCATCGATTTCATCAAACATGGCTTGGTAGATCATGCGGCAGCCGCCGTTGATGAGGAGTCGGTATTGGGCCCAGAGAAAGTGCCCGCCTTGTCGAGGAATGGCATTGAATTCCTCCCCGGGGTAAAGATTGCCCCAAGAAAAGCCTGGGAAGACCACCGGCAGGTAATCGAGGCCTTCTTGTTGGCACCACGCGAGATCCGGTAGCCAGGAGTGCTGCGCATGTTGTTCAGCTTCTTCGATCGAGCGATAGCGCCCCGGCGTCCAAGGGCTCACTACATCAGCCATGCGAATGAGATCGTGGACTTGGCTGCTGGGGTCCGCGTCCCGGTCGAGAGTCCTCCAGCCAGTGGGCACGCCCAGCATGATGCTGAGATTTCCGTAGTCCGCATCGTCGCGGAAAAAGCGAATGAGGTCCGCCGTCTCCTCAAGGGTGTAATTCCTTTTCCCTTCGTCCGGGTGGAAGCCCACCCCCCAGAGAGCGATGAGCGGCTTGCCCTTGTGCGAGAGATAGGCTTGGTCTTTGGGATCACGGGTAAGCTGCATGTGATCTACCAAGCGCTTCCAATCCTTCTTCACCTCTGCGGTTCCTCCACGGGGCAGACTGCTGAGGTCATACATCACGACGTAGGCTCGGCCGTGGGCGTTGGCGGCCGCCCGGACATTGTCGAGAACCCGGTTGTTGCGCCGCATCCCGCTCGGCCAGCGGACATTGGTGGCAAAGCGCTGGAGGAAAGCCGCCTCGATGCCATATTCCTTCATCCAGCGAAAGTGGGTCATGGCCACATCGGGATGCGCGCTGGAGAAGGCGTAGGCAGGGCTGCCATCCGCCTTCACAAAGCGAGTCCTGGCCAAGGCCTCCGGATCCATTTCTTCGGTGTGGGGCCAGTAGTCAATGGTGAGTCGACTAGGCGAAAAACGTCCCTGGCGGCCATAGTGCACCCAGCCACGGGAATACCCGTCCTCAGGCGTGCCAAACCAACCTTGGTATCCGGTCACCACCTTCCCATGCAGCGTGGAAGTGTCCACGCCCGGCACAGACGGGCCAGAGAAAGGCTTCATCTCGGCAAAGACCTCCTCCCAACCGAGGCGTTCCCGATCCTGCGCGGGGCTCACCTGTAGCCAGGAGAGCAGAATGAGGAGGGGGCCCAGGGTAGGAAAAAACCGCATGAAAGAGTGGGATCGAAGAAGAGACAAACAGCTCGGGAAAGCGCTGACCCTCTACTCATCGGACCAGTCGGAAATCTTTCAGGGAAATGCGGCAAATCCCAGGGTCTTCACTCCTCCTCTCCCCCTTCGGAACTGGGCTCCTTCGCGAAGAGAATGCAGCCAATCGGGGGAGCGGCGTAGCTGCCACGGCGTGGGAACTGGAGCTGACCGGTCTCCGGATCCACCCGGAAAACCGAGAGGGTCCGGGAATGAGCCCCCGCTGCCAGCAGCCACTTGCCGGAGGGATCGAGATTGACGTTTCGGGGCCAAGCTCCTCGGATGGGCTCGACCTCGATGACTTCCAACTCGCCCGAGGCTGGGTCGACGGCATAGACCGTTACGCTATCGTGCCCGCGATTGGCTGAATAGACCCATCGCCCATTCGGGTGCACCACGATTTCGGAAGCGGTCACGAAGTCTTCCTTGGCTTTGTCTGATTCGCTCAGGGCGGCCACCGTGCTGCGTCGGCTGAGGATACCTTGCTGGGCCTGGTAGGCGAAAGTCGTGCAAGTCAGGGCCAGCTCGTTGAGGACGAAAACGAATCGTCCATCGACCGAAAACCGCAAATGCCGTGGACCGCTTCCGGTCCTGAGCGACGAGCGACCGTGAAATCGCAGAAAGGGCGGCTCGTCCAAAACAGCATAAACGAAAACCTCATCCAGGCCTAGGTCCGGGACCAAAGCGAAGCGACCGTCGGGCGAAAAACCTGTCCAGTGAGGATGGGGACCGCTTCGATTGAGCGGCTGCTGCGGGTCCCTCGGCCGGTGGGGCAAGGAAGCCACCTTCTCGCCCAAACCGCCATCCGACCGAAGGGAAAAGACGGCGGTCGTCCCCTCGCCATACTGGGCGGTCATGAGGAAGCTCCCGCTCGGATGGACGGCCAGGTGGCAAGCGCCTTTTTCGTGGAGAGCGAGGTGATGAAGGAGCCGCAGGCGCCCATCGCCTTGTCGCAGGAAAGCCGCCACCCCTTCGACGCCATCCAAGGTCCCCACCGCATAGAGGATTTCGAGCGTGGGATGCCAAGCCAGAAAGCCGGGGGAGAGGATGGCAGCGGCCCGCTCGACCTGCCGCAGTTGGCCGCTCGAGCGATCAAACCGAGCCCTGTAAATCCCATCAGCCGCCGCCCCACCCCAAGTGCCGAAATAAACATCGCCTGCCACCCCGTGCGACAGAGAGAGAAGAACGAGAAGAAAAACTTTCAAAGAACTGAGGGAAACGCTGATTTAATCCCTTCTTGAGTGGGAGGATAGATTGAGAGTGGGAGAAGGGGGTGGTAGAGAAGAGGAATGGAAAAGCAGCTGAGTTTTGCGCAAGCCGAGTATGAAGGGAAGAAGCGTGTAACGCGGAGG
>JBCCJK010000022.1 GCA_039027815.1 Verrucomicrobiota bacterium | reverse complement strand
GGTAGAATGGCCGAGTGGATTTCGGGCCAGACCAAGGCGCGACGAGGGCGCGGTGCAGGCACCGTAACCGAGGAGCAACGCAGGGCTGGCTCGAAAGACACCGGCTCTCCCTTCCACGCGCTTCAGCGCCTCTTCCCCACATCACCTTCCCTCCATTCTTCCAGTCAATTCTGGAGCTTGGTATTAGGCGCTCTTTCTGCCTTGGAGAAAGAGATCGAGCCCTTCGGTCAGCGCGATCCAACTGGCCTCGATGATGCTCTCGCTCACGCCCACCGTCCCCCATTCACGCAAGCCGTCGGTGTGCACGATGAGGACCCGCGTCTTGGCGGCGGTTGCGCTCGTGCTATCGATGATCCGAACCTTGTAATCGGCCAAACTGACTCGCTCGATCTCGGGAACAAACCGCTGCAAGCCCTGTCGCAGGGCCTTGTCCAAGGCGTTCACCACCCCGTGCCCCTCGGCCACGGTGTAGGCATGCTCCTCCCCATGAAGCAATTTTACAGTGGCCTCACAAACCGGCGAGTGGCCATCGCCATAACGCCGGAAGCTGCAGTGGTACTCCCGTAACTCCCAGGGCTTTTGGTAGAGCCCCAATTCCTTGCGAATCAAAAGCTCCAGAGAACCGCTGGCGGTCTCATAAGAATACCCCTCATTCTCCCGCTCCTTGACCTTCTTGAGCACGGCCTTGGCCTCCGGGCTGCCCTTTTCCAAGGGCAGTCCCAGCTCCCGGGACTTCATGAGAATGTTCGACTGGCCGGCCAAGTCACTCACCAAAATGTGGGTTTCGTTCCCCACGGCCTCGGGAGCGATGTGTTCGTAACTACGGCGAATTTTCTGGACCGCATTCACGTGCATCCCACCTTTGTGGGTGAAGCAATTCTTGCCCACGAAGGGCGCGCTCGCGTCATGGGGCATGTTGCCGGTGTCATCCACGAAGAAGCTCAGTTCCCGGAGTTTGGAAAGATCCGGCACCACGGGATGGTTCATCTTCAATTGCAGCGCGGGGATCACGCTCGTGAGATTGCAGTTTCCGGTGCGTTCTCCGTAGCCATTGATGGTCCCCTGCACCTGACGCCCCCCCGCCCGCACCGCAGCCAGCGCATTGGCCACACCCAAGCCGCAATCATCATGGGTGTGAATGCCGAAAGGAAGGGAGCAAGCGGCCGAGACCTGGGCCGCAATTTGAGAAACTTCCTCCGGGAGCGTGCCCCCATTGGTATCGCAGAGCACCAAAAGATCGGCCCCGCCGGCTTCCGCTGCCAGGAGGGTAGCCAGCGCGTGCTCGGGATCCTCCTTGAACCCATCAAAAAAATGCTCGGCATCATAGATGACCTCCTTGCCATGCGCTTTGAAAAAGCGGGCGGTGTCGGCAATCATGGAGCGGTTCTCTTCGGGCGTCGTTCGGAGAACCTCCGTCACATGGAGGGCCCAGCTCTTGCCAAAAAAGGTCACCACAGGCGTCTCGGCTGCCAGCAGGGTCGCGATTTGAGGGTCCTCTTCGACCGCCAGATCCGCTCGTCTCGTGCTGCCGAAGGCGGCCATCTTGGCGTGTTTCCAGGAGCGTTTCTTGGCCTCTTCGAAGAAGGCCACATCCTTGGGATTGGAACCGGGCCAGCCGCCCTCGATGTAATCGATGCCGAAGGCATCCAGCCGCTCAGCAATTCGGATTTTGTCGAAGCTGCTGAGATTGAAATCAGCGCCCTGGGTTCCATCGCGCAAGGTGGTGTCATAGAGGGTGACGGGCTGGCTGGGGGAGGTCATGGCAACCGGGAGAATACCGGCTTTCCCGGAAAAATCCAGTCGGCAAGCCCCTTCGCGAGTTGAAAGAGACCCCGCCATCCGTAGGCTGGCCGCCTCGTGTTCTCTTTCCTCCTCGTGGTCGGCATCTTTGTCCTGGCCTTCGCCTGCCGGACCTTCGCGGAACCGCGTTTGCGAAGATTGGGGGCGGTGGGCTTGGTGGTCGGGAGCTTCCTCGCAGGCTACTTTCTGGTGGGGATCTGGTTGGGAGTGCTGGCCGCTTTGGTGTGGTTTTGTCTCCCTTGGTATGAAATCCTGACCCGCATCCGCCATCTTCGCCTCCCGCTGGACAAACGCTTTCGCGAGGGCCGAGCCCCCATGGCCGAAATCGCGGAACCCTTGCAACACCTCAGTGGCGAGGTGGAGGAGAGCCACTTTCGCTTTGTGGCGGACTTCGGATGGGACTGGCAAGACATGCGCCACTTCTTTCGCATCTACTACCACTCCGAAAAACGCATGCAGGCCACCATCGCCGCGCTCGAGCAAAATGGCCTGACCTTTCTTTTTCTCTCCGTCAGCAATCGCACGACCGATGGCCAGGTCCTCCGCACCTGGAACTACCCCTTCAGCTACACCTTGGCCCACCCGCCCGCACTCAAGCTCCAGCGCGCCACCGACATCCGGACCTTTGAAGATCTCTTGCTCCGGCACGAGCTGCACCTTTCGCGAAACCAAGTGGGAGACACCAAGATCCGAGAGATCGATGAAACGCAGTTCCGCGAGGAGATGGAGAAAGAAATCCTCCAGCAAACCGATTACAATCTGCAAAACGGCCTCATCGTGAAGGCGGATGAAACCACCTTCCGCTACTCCTGGCGCGGCCTGGTTTACCTTTGGCGACAGTTCCTCATCGATCTCTTGAAATACAGCTAAGCTCCACCCACCCGATGTTTGAATTCCTCGACCTGACCGATCTCAGCTCCACCTCTGGTCCCGCCACCATCAAGGCTCTTTGTAAACGGGCCTCCGATCCGGCCGGGGACGGTTCCGTTCCAGCCTGCGCCGGCGTCTGTGTCTACGCCCATCATCTGCCGCTCGTCGTCAGCCAGCTCGCAGGGAAAGCGCCCAAGAGTGTCGTCGTGGCGGGAGGCTTTCCCCATGGTCTCTCCAGCCCCTTATCCAAGACCCGGGAAATCGAGGACTGCGTGGCAGCGGGGGCCGAGGAGATCGACATCGTGTTCAATCGAGCCAACTTCCTCTCGGGCCAAGAGACCGCCGCCCTGACCGACTTGAAACTCCAGAGAGAAGCGGCCGGGGATGCCTACCTCAAGATCATCTTGGAAATCTGCGAGCTGGGCGATTCCGAGACCATCCGCCGCGCCTCCGAACTGGCCCTGCAAGCAGGGGCCGATTTCCTGAAAACCTCCACCGGCAAGTCCACCTCCGGCGCTAGCCTGAGCGGCTCCCGGCCCATGCTGGAAGCCATCCGCGATCACGCGCAAAAGACCGGCCAAGCGGTCGGTTTCAAAGCGGCTGGCGGGGTCCGCACTCGGGAAGAGGGCCAGGCCTACCTCGATCTGGTGAACGAGATTCTCGGGGAGAAATGGATGAACGCCGATCGTTTTCGCCTCGGCGCGAGCAGCCTCTTGCAGAGTCTGCTGGACTCGCGTTAAGGGGCTCCTCTTCATGCCCCCACTTCGTTTTTTTGCTTTTGGCGTTCTCGCCTCGCTCGCTCTCGGTCTGAGCGCTTGGCTTGGGCGCGGCCCTCTCGCTGCGCTGGAGGGCCCTCTCCTGGGCCTGTTTCTGAACGGGGGCGTCTCCCTTCCAGGATTCGAGCAAGCCCAATTCCAATCGTCTTCCACCACTCCGACCCATTTCTCGTATGTCGCCACCCACGCGGCCAAAGCCGAGCAAGCCCGCGTTCTCCTGGTGGCCTTTACCGAAGAAGATCGAGACCTCTTTTTGGAATGGCCGCCCTCGCCCCTCGATCTCGCCACCGTCCTGGCCCCCATTCGGCAAGCAGGCTCCGCCACCATTGCGCTCATCGACTTGCCAGACTGGCAGGGGCAACCGGCCACCCACCTCCGCGTCCTGCTGCGCCAACTGCAAGCCACGCCCTCCGTTTTCTGGAGCGCCCGGGGAGAGAGCCTCCTCGACCCCTCTCTCAGCGTGCTCCAAAGCGAGCGACTGGCCCACACACCCCTTCCCCCGGAGCAGGGCAGCCAACTGCCTGGCCTCGATCGCTTGGTCCAACTGCCCAGCCCCGACGTCCTCTGGGAAAAGCAGCCCCTCGCCATCCTTTGGCCAGACCTCTTCGACGCCTCCCACCCTGAAGGCCTGCGCCTGCCGACCGCGGTCCGTCATCGGGACCGGGCCTGCCTCTTGACCGGCTTGGCCGCCGCCCTCTCCGCCTCGAAGCTGTCCCCCCAAGACCTCCATTGGAAAGAAAGTGGCTGGCAATTGCCCGGGGTCTTCCTCCCGGCGAGCGCCGACGGCGGCCTGCTGCTGGACGCGGACGCCCTCTCGCTGGATCGCGTGACAGCCTCCGATCTAGCGAGCGGCCTGGCCGACCTAGCGCGGCCTCTCGAAGACTACTCCCTAGTCGTCGCGGGGAGCGATCAAGAAGCCGACCGTTCTCTGGACGGCCCTCGAGGCCGACTTTCCCTGGCGGCGGCCCATGCCCATCTGGCCCAATTCATCCTGCGGGAAATCCAATCGAAAGAAACCCTCTCCCTGGCCCGGGCGGGCCTGCTCGGGAACCTCGCTCCTCCCTTCTTGGCCTTTCTATTACTCTGGGCCTGTCTTCCCCGCAGCCAAGCAGACCGGTGGCTCTTCACGCTCATGGCAGGGGCGACCTATCTTCTGGTCGTCTTTGTCTTTCTGGGCGAATCCCAGACCGCCTTGCCGCTCCTGGTCCCCGGTCTAAGCCTCTTGACCCTTCCGTTTCTTGCCCCGAGGCTCCGCCCTCTCCGCTCGGCATGACCCACTTCTTTCGCAACCTGACCTGCGCCAACGAAATCGGTGCCAACTCCTACTACCTGGAAGTGGGGGGAACCAAGTTGGTGCTGGATAGCGGGATGCATCCAAAGCGGGAAGCTCGCGAATCGCTCCCCCATCACCAAACCATTCGCGATGAGGTCCTGGACGCCATCCTCGTGACCCACTCTCACCTCGATCACGTGGGCAGCTTGCCGGTGCTCATGCGGCAACACCCGGCGGCCGAAGTCCACATGACAGAACCCTGCCGGGCCCTGGCCGAGGCCATGCTGCACAATTCGGTCAACGTCATGATGTCGAAACGCGAGGAGCTGGACATCACCGAGTATCCCTTCTTCAGCCACGGCGAGCTGGACGACCTCTTTCCGGGCATCCGCGGCCATGGTTTGGAAAAGGCGTTTTACCTCGATCGCAGTGAGGTGGTGGTCAGCTTCCACGATGCCGGCCACATTCTGGGCGCGGCCGGGGTGCTTTTGGAGCACGGAGGGAAGCGCCTCTTCTACACGGGCGACGTCAATTTCGACTCCCAGACCATTCTTCAAGGGGCCAACTTCCCTCAAGAACCCGTCGACGTCCTCATCATGGAAACGACCCGAGGCGACGCCCCTCGCCCGCCCGGCTTCTCGCGGGCCCGTGAAATTGAACGACTGGCGGACTGCATCGAAGCGACCTTCGACCGGGCGGGAGGCGTCCTCATTCCCGTCTTTGCGATCGGCAAAACCCAAGAACTCCTCCTGACGCTCAATCAGCTCAAGATCGACGGAAAAATCCGCAATGCGCCCATTCACATCGGCGGCTTGAGCACCAAGATGACCACCATTTACGACAAGTTCGCTCACCGCTGGCCCCGGCACTACCCGGGCTTTCGCATCCTGGATCAGATGTCGGTCACCGTCGCCTCCCGCAAACGCCGCAAGGCCATTCGCTACAGCCCGGGGAGCCTCTACGCTCTTTCCAGCGGCATGATGACCGAAAACACCGTCTCCAACGGCTTCGCCCGCCACTTCCTCCCCAACTCCCGCAACGGGCTCTTCTTCGTGGGCTACGCCGACCCCGACTCCCCAGCCGGAAAAATTCTGGCAGCCCAACCGGGCGAGCAAATCGAACTCGATCCCCGGCAGAGAACGGTGCCTCTCGAGTGCCAAGTAGAGCGCTTTGACTTCAGCGGCCACGCCGACCGCGAGGCCTTGCGCGCTTATGCCAATCAGCTACAGCCAAAAAAGATCTTCCTGGTTCACGGCGACCGCCAGGCCAGCGAATGGTTCCAGCAGACCCTAAGCGCGGACATGCCAGCGTGCGAAGTGCTCTTGCCGGAGCCGGGCCAAGACATCCCGCTTTGGTGAGCGGAGACCAAACGGCCCGGTCCGCTGGGAGAGCCGCCTCATCCGGTCGGCTGGGACGAAGCCTCGCCCTTCGCCTGTTCCACGGCAGCCCGCACGATTTCCTGGAAACTCGGTGCTTCTAGACTGGCTCCCCCTACCAGGCCACCGTCCACGTCCGGCTGGCTGAGGAGTTTGGCCGCGTTGTTGGGCTTCATGCTGCCGCCATACTGGATGCGCACCTTGCTCGCGGTGTCTTCATCGAAGATCTCGCCTAGCACTTGGCGAACGAAAGCGTGGGCTTCCTGGGCCTGCTCCGGGGTCGCGGTGCGCCCGGTGCCGATCGCCCAAACCGGCTCGTAGGCGATCACGGTATTGACCATGCGGCGCGGTCCCAGTCCGGCCAAGCCCGCCTCCAGTTGCCCGCGGAGCACGGCTTCGATCTGGTCCGCGTCCCTTTCCTCAAGCGTCTCGCCGACACAGAAAATCGGCATCAGCTTGGCCTCGTGGGCCGCCAGCACCTTCTTGTTGATGAGCGCATCGTCCTCTCCGTAGAGGGAGCGGCGTTCGCTATGCCCGAGAATGACATACTTCACCCCACACTCCAAGAGCATGCGGGCGCTGATCTCTCCGGTGTGCGCGCCGGCGGGCTCGGCCGACATATTTTGCGCGCCCAACTCCACCGCAGGGGACTCCTTGAGAAAGGTCTGGGCCGTGGTGAGCGAAGTGAAGGTGGGACAGAGCACCACGTCCGCGGCGGACTTTTCCGTGAAGTAACGCAGGAAAGGACGAAGGAATTCCTCCGTTTCAGTTTGCGTCATGTGCATTTTCCAGTTGGCGGCAACGATGGGTCGGCGGGGCATTTTGGGTCAGGGTTGAGGGAAGAATCTTAGGGCTCAGGCGTCGGTCAAAGCCGCCACTCCAGGGAGGGTCTTGCCTTCCAGCAGTTCCAGCGAAGCTCCCCCACCCGTGGAAATGAAGGTCATTTGCTCCGCGTAGCCAAACTTTTTGACGGCGGTCACCGAATCACCCCCACCCACGATGGTGATGGCACGGCTCTCGGCGATGGCGCGAGCCACCTCCCGAGTGCCTTTGGAGAAGGCTTCGATTTCGAAGACCCCCATCGGCCCATTCCACACGATGGTGCCAGCGCCCTGGATGACCGCTCGAAAGTTCTCGATCGCCTTGTCCCCAATGTCGATGCCTTCCCAATCAGCCGGGACCTCCCCCCCTTGCCCGAAGGGTTCGGTCACCTTGGTTTCGGCCCCCTCTTTGAATTCCTGGGTGATCCGCGTATCGATCGGCAGAAGCATCTGCACTCCCTTGGATTCCGCTGACTTGAGCAGCTCAATCGCCAGATCCGCCTTGTCGTCCTCCTTGAGGCTCTTGCCCATCTGATAGCCTTGCGCGTGGCGAAACGTATTGGCCATGGCACCGCCGATGATGATGGCGTTGGCCTTGTCGAGGAGGGCCTTGATGACTTCGATTTTGTCTGAGACTTTCGCTCCCCCGAGAATCACCAAAAAGGGGCGATCCGGCTCCTCCAGCTCTCCCTGGAGATACTGGAGTTCTTTCTGCAAGAGGTAGCCGGCCGCGCAGAGCTCGATCGAGGCACACACCCCCGCCGTGGAGGCGTGCGCTCGGTGGGCCGTGCCGAAAGCGTCATTGACATAGACTTCTCCCAAGCGGGCCAGCGCCTGGGCGAACCCCTCTTCGTTCTCCGTTTCCTCGGAGTGAAAACGAACATTCTCCAGCAGGGCGACTTGCCCATTCTCCAAGGCCTCAACCGTGCTCTGGGCGCTCTCTCCGATGGTGTCCTTCGCAAAAGCCACCGGCTTGCCCAGCAATTCGCTCAAGCGTTCGGCGGCGGGGCGGAGGGAGAATTCCGGGTTGGGCTGGCCTTTGGGTCGACCCAGGTGCGACATCAAAATGACTTTCGCCCCCTTGTGAGAAAGTTCCTCAATCGTGGGCAAGGCCGCTTGGATGCGGGTGTCATCCGTGATGAGACCGTCCTGGAGGGGGACATTGAAATCCACCCGCACCAGGACGCGTTTGCCGGTGACGTCGAGGTCTTGAACGTTGAGCTTGGCCATAGGAAAAGAAGGCGCCCCCGGTGCGACGAAGCAGCAAGCCGGGGGCGCAGTTGAAACTCACATTCGGTCAGAGAAGGCCGACTACTTTCCGGGTCAGCTCGACACAGCGGTTCGAGTAACCCCATTCATTGTCATACCAACTGACAAGCTTGAAGAAGGTCGAACTCAAGCCGACCCCCGAACCAGCGTCGAAGATCGAGGAAAGCGGATCGTGGATGAAGTCACTCGAGACCACTTCGTCTTCCGTGTAGCCGAGCACCCCTTGCAGGCTGCCCGTGGAGGCCTCCTTCATCTTGGCGCAGATGGCTTCGTAAGAAGTTTCCTTCTCGGTCTTCACCGTCAGGTCGACCACCGAAACCGTAGGCGTCGGCACGCGGAAGGCCATTCCCGTCAGCTTGCCCTGCACCTCGGGCAGCACGAGACCGACCGCTTTGGCCGCCCCTGTGGTGCTTGGAATGATATTGATGGCTGCGGAACGTCCGCCCTTCCAATCCTTGCGGCTGGCTCCGTCGACCGTCTTCTGGGTCGCGGTGTAGCTGTGCACCGTGGTCATGAGACCTTCCACGATACCGTATTCATCCAAAACCACCTTGGTCATAGGGGCCAGGCAGTTGGTGGTGCAGGAGGCGTTCGAAATGATGTCGTGGTCGGCCGTCAATTCATGGTCATTCACACCGATGACCACCGTCTTGACGCCATCGCCTTTCCCCGGTGCGGAAATGATGACTTTCTTGGCCCCCGCATCGAGGTGGCCCTTGGCTGCTTCGTCGCTTGTGAACAGCCCGGTCGACTCGATCACAATGTCCACGCCCATTTCCTTCCAAGGCATGGCTCCCGGGCCTTCTCGAACGGAGAGCGACTTGATGGTGTGCCCGTTCACAATCAGCGTGTCGTCATCGGGAGCTTCCACGGTTCCGTGGAAGCGGCCTTGGATGGAATCGTATTTCACCAAGTAGGCGAGATTGTCGGCTGAGACGAGATCGTTCACTGCCACGACTTCTAGCTCGTCCCCGAGCAAACCTTGCTCGACGAGCGCGCGGAAAACGAGGCGACCGATGCGTCCGAAGCCGTTGATTGCGATTTTTGCCATGATTCTTGTGGTATTTCTGGTGTTTGCTTGAGGCCCTCCGGCCAGAGTGGCGACACTATGCCGCGTGGGCCTAGAGCGTCAAACCGGACTTGCTAGGAGTGGCCACCACCCCCCCTTTTTCCGCCCAGGCAGAAGGGCCTACTTCGCAAAAGAGGGAGCTCCACCCGGGGGCAGCTCCTTGAAGCCCGCCCCCCGGCTCGTAGCTCTGGCATGCTGCAAGCGGAACCTGATCAAGCGGGCGCCCCGGCCAGTCCGCCCGGAAGGGGGCCCTCTTCGTCCGGTTTGCCCTCTTCTTTCGGCTCGACCTTGGCCTCTTCCGTCGGCAGTTGAGGAGGGGTCGGCGGCGTGGGAGGATTCTTCATCTCTCCATACTCGATGATTTCAGCAATGTGCCGCCCATCCAGGGTCTCGAATTCCAACAGGGCGCGGGCGATTTTTTCGAGCGCGTCCCGATTTTCACCGATCATCTGCTGCGCCTTGGCGTAGGCATCGTCGATGAAGCGCTTGACCTCGGAATCGATTTTTTCCGCGGTGCTCTCGCTGTAGTTCTTGGAGCGCCCCATATCGCGAGCCAGGAACACATTTTCGCTGTTCTCGCCATACTCGACCATCCCGAGTTCGGAACTCATTCCCCATTCGCAGACCATGCGCTTGGCGATGGAAGTGGCCATGCGGATGTCGCCGGAGGCCCCCGTAGTGTAGTTTCCAAAGACCAACTCCTCGGCCACCCTTCCGCCCATGATCATGACCAACTCATCCAAAAGCTCGTAGCGGCGTTGGCTGAACTTGTCCTCCAAGGGCAGAGACATGGCCATGCCGAGAGCCGGACCCCGTGGAATGATGGTGACCTTGTGAAGAGGGTCGGTGTTCTCGAGCAGGACGTTCAAAAGAGCGTGCCCGGCCTCGTGGAAGGCGGTGTTTTCTTTCTCTTTCTCGCTCAGGGCCAGGCTGCGTCGCTCGCGACCCCACCGCACCTTGTCGCGCGCTTCTTCCAACTCAGCCAAGCCGATTCCCTTCAGGCCTTTGCGTGCAGCCAAAAGCGCTGCCTCGTTGATGACGTTCGCCAACTCCGCTCCGGAATACCCGGGGGTGCCGCGAGCGACCACCCCCAGATCGACATTCGCCGAAATTTTCACCTTCTTGGAATGCACTCGGAGAATCTCCTCGCGTCCCTTCACATCAGGAAGATTGACGGTCACTTGGCGATCAAAGCGACCAGGCCGCAAGAGCGCCGGATCGAGGACGTCGGGGCGGTTGGTGGCCGCGATGATGATGACCCCTTCCTGGGTATCGAACCCATCCATCTCCACCAGCAAGGCATTGAGCGTTTGCTCCCGTTCATCGTGCCCGCCTCCCATGCCGTGCCCTCGGTGGCGACCCACCGCATCGATCTCATCTACAAAAATCAAGCAGGGCGCATTCTTCTTCCCCTGTTCGAACATATCGCGGACCCGGCTGGCCCCCACTCCCACGAACATCTCCACAAAATCCGAACCACTGATGCTGAAGAAAGGGACATCGGCCTCGCCCGCGATGGCCTTGGCCAAAAGGGTTTTGCCCGTGCCGGGAGGGCCTACCAAAAGCACGCCCTTGGGAATCTTTCCGCCCAGTCGTTGGAATTTCTTGGGGTCGCGGAGATACTCCACCAGCTCCCAGACCTCTTCCTTGGCCTCTTCCACCCCAGCCACGTTTTTGAAGGTCACCTTGTTGCGGTCCATTGTGAGGAGCTTGGCCTTGCTCTTGCCGAAGTTCATGGCTCCGCGACCTGCGGTCTTCATCTGCTGCCTGATCAGGAAGAAAATGATCAAGACAATCAAAAGGACGGGCAACAGGCTCAAAAGAGCGGCACTCCAGAGGCTCTGCTCATTGTATTCGTAATCGGGAACGATTGGCCCCGTCGTGGTGCCATCGCTCAGCGGCAGGCCTGCTTCGAGGAGGGCCCGCAGCTCCTCCCCCTCCATCGTGACGTTGATGACGGTGCGGAAGGCTTGTTTGACCTCCTTTCCCTCCTTGGTGGTGAGGTAGGTGCCTTCGATGTATTCGCGGGTCCGACCCTCCTCTCGCACGATCTTGAGCGGATTCTCCTCATCGATGACGAGCTGCGAGCTGGCCCAGATTTCACGGAATTTCGGGTAGGAAACCGACTCGATGTTGCGGTCGTTGCCGCGGGTCGTGAAAGCCAGCACGATCAGCAAAAGGGCTACCGAAATGAGGACGAGACCGCGCCAGTTGAAGCCGCCAGATTCTGGGGGCGACTTCTGCTGGGACGGGCCGCCGGAGGAAGAAGGATCTTGAGACATAAGAAATAAGAAAACCGAAGAGACCGACCCAAGATCGATCCTCGCATATTTTTAAAAAACTAGCACTTTTTGGGCAGACAGCCAACGACCGCTGGTGATTCGACAATTGGCGAACTAAATTCTTCCGAAAGCCTTCCTCCCGCGCAGTGTTTCTACGTTTCTGCGAAAAAGCCCGATCCTCATCGCCTTCGCTTGGCGGAGAAGGGTATTGGCCCTATCAGCTGTTTCCGAAATGAGCGCCCCGCCCCAGTCCGATGCCCGCCCGCGCGGTCTCGAAGACGCCACGCCCCAGAGAGACGAGACGCGGGCTCAGGGCTCCCAAGCCTGGCGCGGACGCCTCAGCCGCTTCGTGCGTCGGCGAAAGATCTCGAGTCGGGAGCGGCTCTCCCTGCTCATCAAAGTATTTGCTGGCTTCACCCAAGCCGATGGGGTCTTAGAGCAACGCGAGATCGACTCCATCCTGGGTTTCCTCCGCTACGATTACCCCAAGGCAGTCTACTCGGAACTGCGCGAGGAATTCAAGTCAGCGCTCCGCGAGCCCCAGCGTCCCACCCGAATTGCGCGCCAGCTGGCTGGGCAGCTCACCACGGATGAGAAAGTCCACCTGGGTCTTCAGCTCTATATTCTCCTGGCCCGCTCGGGTCAGGACCAGCAGTTGGAGCTATTTTATCACTTCATGACCGAACTCGAGGTGGCCCGGGAAGCCATCGACCTCGTCTACCAACTCAATCGGGACCCGGAAGCGGAAGCCTGCGAGCTTCCTTCCCTCGACCCCAGCTCGGACAGCACCCAACTGCAAACCCTCCGAATCGCCTGCTGCGGAGGGGCGGACGTCGAATTGCCCTCTCTCGAAAAAGACGAGGAGCTGACCGCCTTTCGGGTCCACAACCTCGTCATCCTCAAGAATACTGGGGAAAAAACCGTCATCGCTCAGGGTCGCGAGCTGAGGCCCGGTGCCTTCGGCCGCATCTATGAAGGCCAGCGCGCGCTCTTGGGCGACACCGTTATGACCTACGGGGACCTCGACTTCTACTTCAACGCCGCCAAGGGCGTGGCCTCCACCCGCATCTACCTCTCTTACAGTGCGAACGGCCACTTCGTGGCCAAGACCCGGAGCAAGACCTCCGAATTGGAACTCACTTTCGGGCTCGACGTCACTCTCCGCGTTCTTCGGCCCACCTCCATTCGGCTCAACCAGCAAAAACTCCAGCCCGGCCAACGCTTGCCCGCCTCGCTCGAAGACAAGTTGCGCTTCGCCGACCAAACAGAAGTCCCGCTGGGCGACCTCCGTCGTCGCGGTCGCGAACTAGGCGGCCGCTTTCCCCTCAAAGCCAGTAAGGCGGAATACCTCGTCTCCAACAATCCCTCCCTCTTGGAACCGGGGGACATCCTCCTTTCGCCCGACTTCGGAGGCGATCTCCTCCTGCGCATCACCTGCAACTACCAGGAGAAAAAAGGCACCCTCTCCATCCTGCAATCGCCCCGCCCGCTCTACCTCGAAGGGCAAGCCATCCGCTTCCGGACCGATCTCGCGGATGGAGATACCATCGTCTTGGGAGAGGGCCACTACCTCCGCGTCCACTACAGCGACCAAACGATCGAAGAGGAGCGCAATATCATCCGCCGCCTCGAAGTCAGCGAACTCAGCCATCGCTACCAAGCCCGCGAAACCGCCCTCGACAGCCTCTCCTTCTCAGTCCGTCGCGGCGAAATGATCGGCGTGATCGGCCCCAGCGGCTGCGGCAAAAGCACCCTCCTGCGGGTCCTCGCCGCACAGCTCAAACCCTCCAGCGGAAAAGTCCTCCTGAATGGCTACAGCCTCTACCGTCACCGGCTGAACCTGGCGCCCTACATCGCCTTCATGCCCCACGAGGAAAGCTTCGACCCTCTTCTGACGGTGCAGGAAAATCTCCGAGCGGCCGCCGCCATCCGGGCTGCGCACCAGCCGGGTCGCGAACGCCGTCGCCGTGTCGAAGGCAAGCTGACCGAACTCGGCTTGGCCGAACGACGCGACCGCCTCGTAGGCGACCCCGCCCGCAAAAGCCTCTCCGGGGGCGAGCGCAAACGGCTCAACATCGGCCTCGACCTCATCGGCATGGCCGACGTCTACCTCTTCGACGAAGCGACCTCCGGGCTCAGCTCGAAAGACTCCGAGCACGTCCTCGAAATCATCAGCGGGATTTCGCACAACAAAATCACCTTCGTCAGCCTCCACCAACCGGGACTGAAACTCTTCCGGATGTTCCACAAAATCCTCGTCTTGGACAAAGGCGGCAAAATGGCCTTCTTCGGCCAGCCCGAGGAAGCGCTTGGCTACTTCCAACAGGCCGCCGAAGAAGAAAACCTCGCCCTCGAATCCGGCGGCACGGAGCGGAGCGCCTTCCTCCCGGACAATATTTTCGACGTCCTCGAATACCCGCTGCGCGACCTCGGGGGCGATATCATTTACGACCGCGATGAAAGCGGCCACCTCGTCCCCGCCCGTCGCTTCACTCCCGAATCCTGGCGAGACCGCTTCCAAGCCCGAGAAGTCACCCAAGAGGCCCAGAAAAGCACCGAAGCTCGGGACGAAAGCGGTCGCCCCGAGCGGGACGCCCTTCCCCGCCCCTCCGCCCTCCATCTCTGGGACGAAGTGGTCCACCTTCGCACCCACTTTCTGCGCTCCTTCCACTCCAAACTGCGCAACCGCAGCAACCTCATCACCACCCTCCTGGAAGCCCCCCTCCTGGCCGCCCTCATCGCCTGGGCCCTCCGCTACTCCGAAGCGGACACTTACAACTTCCAGGACGCCTTCCACATCCCTACCTACCTCTTCCTCTCGCTCGTGGTGGCCATGTTCCTCGGCATGACCAACAGCGCGGACGAAATCATCCGAGACCGCCCCATCCTCTTGCGGGAGCGCAATCACCACCCCCGGCTCTCCTACTACTTGGCCTCGAAATTCGCCGTTCTCGCCCTCTTCGCCGTCCTCCAATGCCTCATCTACCTCTTGGTCGGCAACGCCATCCTCGGCATCCGCGGCATGCTCGGCCCGCACCTCCTCTGGATGAGCGGCTCCGCCCTGGCCGGGATCGGCGTTGGCCTCCTCGTCTCCTCCATCGTGAAAGACGGCAAAACCGCCCTCAACATCATCCCCCTCGTCCTCATCCCACAAATCATCCTGGGGGGCGCCCTCATCAAGTATGAGGAAATGAACCGCAGCCTCCAAGCCCTCCCCTCCTTCACCCAATGGACCGGCCACCGCAGCCAAGACGTCGCAAGCGAACTGGAAGTGCCCCTCCTCTGCGAATTCATGCCCCTACGCTGGGCCTACGAAGGCCTCCTCCTCACGCAGGCGGAATCCAATCCCCTCCAGAGCCAACTGGCCCAAGTCAGCCGAGAAATCGACCGCCTGACCGCCATTCCCCTGGGCGACATGACCGAAGAGGAACTCCAGCAACTCCGCCAATACAAAGACGCCCGCGTCCTCCTTTACAGCTTGGAAGCTCGGGACGCCCAAGCGCTCGATGAGAAAATGGCCACCATCCTGCCGCGAGCGGCCCGGGGCCAGCTTCAGCCGGGCGACTACCGCGCAACCCCAGGAGACCCCACCGTCAGCGCCGAGGAATTGTATCTCAACGAAAAGGTCGGCAACCTCTTCGACAAAGCGGAAATGGAGCGCCTCGACCGCACGCGCGACCAGCAGCCCAACGTCTTCTTCGGACGCGAGAAAACCTACTTCGACCAAGTCCTCCCGACCCGGACCGCCAACACCCTGGCCCTCCTCCTCTTTCCCACCCTCTCGCTCCTCCTCGCCTTCGTGCGCCTCGTCTACCTCAACCGCGTCACCTGAGGCTCCCTAATACCAAGCTGCAGAATTGGCTGGTAGAATGGCCGAGTGGATTTCGGGCCAGACCAAGGCGCGACGAGGGCGCGGTGCAGGCACCGTAACCGAGGAGCAACGCAGCGCTGGCCCGAAAGACACCGGCTCTCCCTTCCCCGCGCTTCAGCGCCTCTTCCCCACACCTCCTTCCCTCCATTCTACCTGTGAATTCTGGAGCTTGGTATTACCCCAAGACCCGCTGCAAGGCGTCCCCCACGGACCGACAGGCCTCCGCGGACAGCACCCGCTCCCCCACCAGCGCCGCGCAAGCTGCGCTCACCCCCGGCAATCCCACCAGGGTCAAGCACCGCCCATCCGGCAAGACTGCCGCGAGGGCGGGCGGGAGCTCTGGGGCCCCGGGATCTTCCCAGAGTCGCGCCAGCCGACTCGCCAGCACCCCCTCCGGACTGGCGGAACCCTCGCCACTCCGCCAGACACTCAAGCCACCCCGATCCAACAACGAACCCTCCTCCACCGGAAAGCTCTCCATCATCCACTGCCCGAGCGATTCCAGCTTCGCCGCATGGCCCTCCCCCCCTGCTTGGAAAGGCGCCACCGCGCCACCCTCCGGACTGGCTTCCTCCACTGAAACTTCGCCTGACTCCGGTTCCTCCGCCTCCTTCCTGTCCTCCCCCTCTGGCCCCTCTGGCAGGGCCGGCTCACTGGGCGGCACCACCCCACCGCGTTCCGCCAACTGGCGCACTTCCGCCAAGCGACGCCGCAGCGCCTCCAAGGCCTCCGGATCGGGCGGAGCCGGGGTGGCCAGGACCCCCTCCGCCTGGTGGCCGGTGGGGGCGGGCGAGGCCGCCTCCGTCTCGAGAGGAGCGGCCTTCGGGAGAGCGGCCACCGCTCGTTCCACTTGGGCCACGTCTTGGGCGAGCCGACGGATCTCTTCTGGATCAGTCCATGAGCGTAGTGAATCCTTCGCTTCCATAGGGAGTTTCTTCGCTTAAGTGGAGTCGCTTTTCCAATTCTTCTGCCAATCGCTCAAAAACAGCCGCTTGCGGCGGCGGCGTCTTCCGCGCCAGCGCCACCGGCGTGCCCGCGGCACTCGCTTCCAAAAAGATCGGGTCCCGCTCAATCGTCTCGCCGAAAACCAGCCCCTCCGGCAGCATCTCGCGGATCTCTTTCACCACCTCCTGGGTGGCCGCCTCCGGGCCGGTCATGGTGAGAAGCACCCCGAGGGCGCGCACCGCCGAGCCCTGCGCCCGACAAGCCTTCACCACCTTCAAAAGACGGCTGACCGAGCGGAGACCGAGCGGCTCGGCCTGTTGCGGGGCCAGCATGCCGTGGGAATGCAGCAGGGCCGCCCGCGTCGCTCCCGAGGTGCCCGCCGGGGTATCCAGGATCACTAACTCCTGGCCGAGCTCCTTCAGGCTCTCCAGCACCGCGCCCATGCCCTCGCTCGGGACGTCCTCGGCCGCCTCCTCCTCGGGATCACAGTGCCCCGCCGGCAGGACCCGGAGATTGCCCAAGCGCGTTTCCAGCAAAACGTCTTTCACCTCGGAATGGCCTGCCACCACCTCGTAAAAGCCGGGACAGCTGGCGGCTTTGCGGCTGAGGGAGAGCGCCACCGAACCCTGGGGATCGATGTCCACCAAGGTCACCCGCCAACGCTTGCGAGCGAAGGCGTAGGCCAGATTCACGGCCAAAGTCGTCTTGCCGACGCCGCCCTTTTGACTCGCGATGGTGAGGATTTTCATGGGGAAGGCACCCAGCATCCACGCGACCCCGTGGCGGCTCAATCGAATTGTTTCTCCTACCGTCGCTACCAGGCCCTCACGGAGTGGCCCGCCCCAGCCCTTTTCCCGCTTGGCAGAACTGCCGAAGCAACCTAGACTCCTCCCCTCGCGCACCCCGAACTCCCCACCCCCTTCCCCCCAAAAAAACCTCTATGAAGAATCGACTTCTTCTCCCACTGGCCACCGCCTGGGTCTGCCTCCTCGGCTCCGCTCTCGCCGACACCGTCGTGACCAAAGACGGCCAAAGTTTCCAGGGCAAAGTGCTCTCCGACACCGAAGCCTACGTCGTGCTCCGGATGGAAATCGGCTCCGGCATCGTGACCGAAAAACGCATCCCCAAAACCGAGGTCGCCTCCATCGATCGGGACAGCCCGGCCAAGAAAGCCCTCTCCCGCCTGAACAGCCTCCTTCCCACCCAGGACCTCCTCACGGCCGAGCAATATGACCGCCTCTTGCAGGAAGTGGTCGAGCCAGCCGTGGCCGAGACCACCGGGACCGACCTGCAAGCCCAAGCCGAGGAAATCGCCTCCGAACTCCGGGCTGAAGCTAGCAAGGCCCGGGAAGGACAAATCCGTTTCAATGGCATCTGGTTCGGTCCGAAAGGCCGCGCCCTCTACCAGCAAGAGATCGCGGCCGGCCGCTTGCTCGCTGGGATGAAGGAGGCGCTCCAGTCCAAGCGTTGGCTGCAAGCGCTCCGAATTTATGAGCGCCTCGAAGGCGAATACCTCCTCACCCAGAGCTACGGGGAAGCCCTCCGCTCCCTGTCTCCCGCTCTCCGAGGCCTCTTGGGAGAGATCAAGCAACAACTCCAGCTGCTCCCGCTCAAATTGCAGGAACAGAGAAAGGGATTGGAAGCCATGACTCCGGCGGAGCGCTCTCGGACAGAGGACGCCATCGCCCAGGAAATGGCGCGCTTCGAGGCCACCTTGGAGCGGGAAGAGGCCTCGGGAACGCGCTGGCTCTCCAGCCATTACTTGGATGAAAAATCGCTCGGAGACAGCGAGGAAACCATCCTCGACGAGGCGGATCGCCTGAAAGCGCTCGATCGCGAAAGCCTGGCCCAAACCAGCGAACAACTTTCCGCCGCCCTCGCCGCCCTCTCAGCTGGCAGCCCGCAGCTAGCCGCGGACAAGCTGGAAGCCGTCTCCAAATCTTTTCACAAGCACCCTCAATTCCTCTTCGTGGAAGAACAAATCGAGGCCGCCTTTTCCCAAGCCCCGGAGCCCCCCACCGAAGCCACGTCTCAGGAAGCCGCCGCTCCCGAAGAAAAGGAAGCCGAAAGTTCGCCAGCGAGCCCGGACAGCCAGGGAGATGCGGCCGAGGGCGCCTAGCTCCCGGCGCCGCGGTTGACAGTCTCTCCCCGCACGGCGAGGGAGCCCCGTAACCATGGCCACCGCGCGCATCGCAGAACAAAGCCGCCGAACCGGCGAGACCGACATCACCGTCTGTCTGGACCTTGACGGTTCAGGAAAATCAAAGATCGAGACCGGCGTGCCCTTTTTTGATCACATGCTCACGCTCTTGGCCAAGCACGGCCTCCTCGACCTAGAGGTCAAGGCGGTGGGCGACATCGAGGTCGATTACCACCACACCGTGGAAGACACCGGCATCGTCCTAGGCCAGTGCTTCAAGCAAGCCCTGGGAGACAAAGTCGGGATCCGCCGCTACGGCTGGTGCCTCCTGCCCATGGATGAATGCCTGGCCCGCGTGGCCCTCGATCTCAGCGGACGCCCCTTCCTCCACTTTGAAGCCCCCGGCAAGCCCGAGCCCGTGCGCGAATTCTCCTTCCAGCTGGTAGAGGAGTTCTTCCGCGCTTTCAGCAATACCCTGGGCTGCAATCTCCACGCGACCATTCTCACGGGGCGCGATAGCCACCACATGGCCGAAGCCCTCTTCAAAGGCTTGGCCAAGTCATTGGAAACCGCCTGCAGCCTCCACCCGCGGGTCACAGGCGTCCCCAGCACCAAGGACGTTCTCTGATGGCGGCCGTCGGCATCGTCGATTACAACAGCGGCAATCTTCTCAGCGTGCAAAACACGCTCCAAGCGCTCGGCGCCGCCCCGCAGCTCCTCCACTCACCGGGAGACTTCGCCCAGGTGGATCGTCTGGTTCTCCCGGGCGTGGGGGCCTTTGGCGATTGTGTCCGCAATCTCCGGGAAAGCGGATTGTGGGACGGTGTCAAAGAGTGGCTTGCCAGCGGCCGGCCCTTCTTTGGCATCTGTGTCGGCTACCAACTGCTCTTCGAGCGGAGTGAAGAATCGCCCGAAGTGGAGGGACTGGCTCACTACCGGGGAATCGTAAAGCGCTTCCCGCGCGGCTCCCTGAAAGTGCCCCACATGGGCTGGAACGTGGCCCGCCCTGTCAGCACCTCGGCCGCGGCCTGGGCAGCCCTTCCAGAAGACCCGCACTTCTACTTCGTGCACTCCTACTACCCGGAACCAGAAGACCCAGCGCTGGTGGCCGCGTGGACCGACTACGGAGTGCGCTTCGCCTCGGCTCTCCAAGACGGCCCCCTCTTCGCGACCCAATTCCACCCAGAGAAAAGCCAAGACAATGGCCTCCAGCTCCTGCGAAATTTCCTTAAAACCTAAAAATCAGGATACTCACTCGCCAAGCGAGCCTGGTATTTGGCGGCCTCATTCCGTTTGCCCGCCGCCTGGAGCGCCCGGGCTGCCCCTGCCAAAGCGCGGGGCGTCACCTCTGGGTGGGTGATATTGAGCGCGGGAATGACGTAATGCTTGGCCGCCTCGTCCGGGTTGCCGCGAGCCATCTCGACATCGCCCTTCTCCAGGCGAAGTGAGGCATTGAGCTGCCCTTCCTTGACCAAGGCCAGGCCGACGTCCGCCGCCGCCAGCGCCTCGTCATAGCGACTCAACTTCCGGAGAGCCTGCGCTTTCAGAATGGCTCCATTGGCTTGGTTGCCTACGTTCTCGACCGTTTCCAAATAAGCCTCGGCCGCCGTGAGCGCACTCTCCGCCGAACCGAGCTGCAAACGCGCCATCGCCAAATAGCGCCACACCAAGCTCTTGGTCAGCTTGGGCTCGCCCGGAGTGGACGCCAGCGCCAAGAACCGCTCTGCTTTTTCAAAACGGTCCCGCTCGAAGAGGGTGGCACCCAACCAAGCCAGGACCCGCGGAGGAATGCGCGTGGCGTCGTCCCGCACTTCCAAAAAGAACTCCACCTCTTCCAAAAGGGGATCCACCAGCTGGAGCGCATACTGGCAGAGAATGATCTGGAGCGAGCAATCGGTTCCAAAGGCCACCTCGTCGAGCTCTCGGGCCCGGGCGAGGTAGGGAACCGCTTCGGCGTATTTTTCCAGTTTGAAGTAACCCGTGCCAATCTTGTAGTTGGCCTCGGGCGCGGCCTTTGTTTCCGGGAACTTCTCCAACAGCCCCTCGAACTGGGCGATCATTTCCGGAACGCGATTCATCTGCTCGTAGGCAAAGGCGCTCTGCTGGTAGGAAAATTCGGCCGCCTTGTGCTCGGGAAAGTCGCGGATGACCTTCTCGTAATCCTCGATGGCCGCGGTGTATTGCTTGGTTTGTTGGTAGCTGAACCCGCGCTGGGCCAGAGCCGTGGGCACCGCGGGGTCGTCTTGGAACCCTCTCACGAAGTCGGTGAAGGCCCCGGCTGCACGACCATAGTTCTTGGCCTCGGCATAGGCCCAAGCCCGGTCATAATAAAAAGTCCGGAGGTGCTGGTCCTCCAGCTTGGTCACACGAATGGCCTCGAAGGCCTGGGTGGCCTCTCCCGGGCGATCCATGTGATGATACAAATGCATGGCCTTGAGAAAGAGCGCGCGGTGGATGTACTTGGAGTCGGGATCAATGGCCGCGACCGTCTTGAGGAAGAAATCCACAAAGTCCGGCATGTTCTTGTCCTCCAGATTGTAGAAGCAAATCAGCTTGCGGTAGCCGGCCTCGACCCGCTCCGGGGCCTCCCCTCCAAAGCTCTCGATGATGCCGAAGACGCGCACCGCCTTAATGAATTGCTCCAATTGCTGGTAAGCGATTCCCACCAGCATGAGCATTTTGAGCCGCGTCTCGTCTTCAAACTTGTAGACCCCGCTTTCGTAGGCCTCGACCACTCCTTGGTGGTCCCCCTGGGCGTGGGCATTGCGGATCAGGCCAAACTGGGCGGCTGGCTTCCAATTGCTCTTGTCAGGCAGGCGGAGCACCTCCTGGAAGTAGCGGTTGGCTTGTTCCAGCTTTTCGTTCTCCGTGTAGAGGAGACCGACCTGCATGAGCGCCTCACTCCGGATGTGAGAAGGAGAGTCCGGACCGGAAAGCGGCAAGAAGGCCGCGAGCGCCTTTTCATCATCGCCCAGCTCTTTCTCAAGGTAGGCGATGCGCAGCTGGGAGGCATCCAGAAACGGATTGCCCTCCCCTTCCTCCACCACCCGTTTGAACTCCAAAAGCGCCTCTTTCTTGCGGTCCAAAAAGGAGAGCGACCAGGCCCGGCGGTAAGAGGCCTCGATCCGGATTTCATCGACCTGCGCCTCATCCCGCGCCAAGCCAAAGAGACGTTCCGCGTCCGCGTGCTGTTCCTCATTGTAATGCATGACCGCCAAGCGGAAGGCCGCCTCGGAAATGTAGGCTCCTGAGCGGTAGCGTTTGATGAGCGCGTGGTAGCCATTGGCCGCCTTGTCCGCCAAGCCCATCTGCAACCAACACTCCGCCAAACGGAAAATGGCGATCCGGGCGTTCGGGTGCGTCTGCCCCTGGCGGAGGTAGCCCTCATACTTGCGAGAGGCGATCTCGAAGTCGCTCTGGCGGAAGGCCAGGTTCGCGAGATCGAAGAGCGGTTGGTTGGCATCCGGCGCCACGGGGCGAGCCGGGACGGCCGGAGGCGTGACCGGACGGGCCGGTCGGATCTCGATCTCGTCCTGAGCCAGAACCTGCCCCACCAGACCGATCGCTAGCAGCCAAATGATCGTTCGTGTTTTCATCCTGATTCCGGGCGCTCGGTGGCAAAGGCCACATTCCATATCTTGGCCTTGGCGCAAATGTCGAGAATTCTCACCACGTCCTCGTAAGCCGTCTGGCGGTCGCCCCGGAGAATGACCGCTTGGTCCTGAAAGACCGCCGCAATGCTGACCAAGCGCTCCAGCAACTGGTCCTCGCTCAAGCTTTGCCCTTCCAGCACGATGGTGCCATCGGCCCGCACATTGATGATGATCTCGCCCACCGTCCGCTCCGGGTCCTCCCCCTCCTCCGCGGCCGGCACCGAAACCTCCAACTCGGTTTCAAAGCGAACAAAGCTCCACGTCACAATGAAAAAAATCAGCAGCAGAAAGACGATGTCGACCATGGGGGCCAACTGGAAAGTCGCCTTCTCGGACTGGACGGTGCTCCGGAACTTCATCAGGGGAGGCTCGTCTTAGAGTCCTTGGGGGTCGCGTCGCTCGCGACCCAAGGCATAGCGGCCATAGGCCTCATCGGGATGGCCTTCGGGCGAGAAGCCTTGCACCGCCCCGCCGCGCTTTTGCTGCGCAGAGAAAAGCGCCATCAAATGGGTGGCAGCCGCCTCCAGCTCCGAGACATAGCTTTGAACCCGGCCTCGGAAGTAGGAATAAAAGACGAGCGCCGGGATCCCCACCACCAAGCCACTGGCCGTCGTGATGAGCGCCTCGGACACCCCCCCGGCAAAGTCCATCTGACGGGCACCGATCTGGGCCGTCTCCGCGATCTCATTGAAGCTCTTGATCATCCCGAGCACCGTTCCCAAGAGACCGACCATGGGCGCGATCGACCCAATGTCGTTCAAGTAGGTGATGCGCTGGTTGAGCAAGCCCGCTTGGCGCGTTCCCTCGGCCTCCGCCACCTCCCGGGCTTCGTCGAAATCGGTCTCCGGATTCTTGGTCACAAAATCCAGCGTCTTGTTCATAACGTGGGAAATCGCCTGGTTGCTGCGGGAGCAAACCGCGATCAGCCCCAGGTAGTCGCGGGAGCGGAGGAGGGACTCCGCTTGGTTCATGAATCGATTGGTCACCACCGTGCCTTTGCGGATGGTGAAAAAGTAGAAAAAAACCAGCAGGACCACGAAAAAGGAAAGGGCCGCCAGCGGATACATCATGATGCCGCCTTGCTGGAGGTAATCGCGAAAAGCGATCCAATCGAGAGGCTCACCCGTTGGCTGGGTCAGGGTCTCGGGAAGCTGCGCCGAGGCCGAGGCCAGCAGCAGGAACGAGAACAGGATCGTGGAAAAGCACTTCATATGGAAAACGCCCCTAGTCTACCCCGTCGGCCGGGCCATGCAAAGGCAAGAGCGCTCCTAGGACGGGAAAGTCCGTAAAAGCTTCAAATCTCCATAATGAAAAAACCGAATTTCATTCCCCGGGGCTCTCCGCACCTGTCCCCCCTCTCCCACTCCCCCTGCCTTGGCCTGGGGGCGCTTGCGATTCCTCCCTCCCCAGAATTGACCCGCAGCGGGTCGAACTCGTAAACTGTCCCTGTAAGCCTCCGGCACCCTGAAACCCGAAAAAACAGACTTCAAAGCCCGCCTGCGAGACGTCCCTCACCGTCCCGGCGTCTATTTGATGCGGGATCGACTCAACAAGGTCATCTACGTAGGCAAGGCGCGCGACCTCCGAAAACGCCTCTCGAACTACTTCCAGCCCTCCCGTCAAACCCTGGCCGAAGCCAAGACTCGGGCCCTCATCCACTCCATTTGGGACTTCGAAATCCACCTCGTCCGCAACGAGCCGGAAGCCCTCCTCCTGGAAGGCAAGCTCATCAAGGAGTTCCGCCCTCGCTACAACATCGCCTTCCGCGATGACAAACGCTTCCTCCTCCTCAAAATCCACCTGGAGGACCCCTACCCCCGCTTCCAGACCACCCGATTGAAAAAACCCGATGGTGCCCGCTACTTCGGCCCCTTCGCCAGCTCCGGCGCCCTCCGCGCCACCCTTGACTGGATCAATAAGGAATACGGCCTCCGCGTCTGTCGGCCCAAGACCCCCGGCGAGCGGGACTACAAACACTGCAACGCAGACGTCATCCGCAACTGCGCCGCGCCCTGCATCGGCCGCGTCAACCGGGACACCTACCGGGAACGGATCGCCTCCGCCTGCTCCTTCCTCGAACGCGGCGATCGCGCCATTCTCAAAAGCGTGAAAGCGGAGATGGAAGAAGCCGCCAGCCAGCTCGACTTCGAACGGGCGGCCCAACTGCGAGACGTCCTCACCAACCTCGAAAAAACCCTCCGTCCCACCCGCCAATTTCGCTCCACCAACACCCAACGCATGGGCGAAGCCATCCAGCCGGAGAGCGACATCGAAGAACTGGGCGAATATCTCCGCCTGAGCGGTCCGCCCAAGCTCATTGAATGCTTCGACATCTCGAACATCAGCACCACCTACAGCGTGGCCTCCATGGTGCGCTTTCGGGACGGCAAACCGGACAATGCCGCCTACCGCCGCTACAAAATCAAAACCCTGGAAAACGCCCAGAACGACTTCGCCTCCATGGCGGAAGTCATTCGCCGCCGTTACTCCCGCATCCTGCTCGAAGCCCGCCAAGCCGCCCGAGACCAAGCCACCGAAACGACCGAAAGCCCACGCGAAGCCACCCAACGGCTCATCCACCAAGCCGAAAAGGCCGAAAGCGAAGGCCGCGCCTCCCAGCGGAAAAAGCCCCTCGTCCGGCTGCCGGACCTCATCGTAGTCGACGGGGGCAAAGGCCAACTCAGCAGCGCCTTGGAAGAGCTTCGACGCCTCGGCCTCCACGATCAACCCATCGTCGGCCTCGCCAAACAACGAGAAGAAATCTTCTTCCCTGGGGAAAGCACGCCTCTCCGGATTCCTCACGACCGCGGATCGCTCAAACTCCTGCAACGCCTGCGCGACGAAGCCCACCGCACCGCCAATGGCTACCACCAACTGCTCATGAAACGCCGGGTCCGGGAAAGCCTCCTCGACGACGTCCCCGGGATCAGCCAGGCCAAGAAAAAGATCCTGCTGGAAAAATTTGGAAGCGTCACCCGCCTCCAAAACGCCTCCGCTGAAGAAATCGCACAAATCAAAGGCATCTCGCGAGCCGGAGCCGAAAAAATCCTCGCCTCCCTCTTGGAAATCTCGGCAATCTAAAGGCAGGCGGCCACCGGAACCCGAACCCTGCTCTCGCGCGCGCCCCCCCCCGGCGCCTCCCACCAAGCGCCCTCACGAAGTCATTCCTCAAGGCTCGTCCAGCAAATCTCCCACAGAAATCGCCTCCACCGAATCCAACTCCGGCTTGCCCCCCCGCTTGCCGCTCCCGGAGGCCACATACATCTGCCCGCCGTGAATGGCCAAGCCCGCTCCATGCCGGCCCCGGTTCAAGGGCGGGCAGGGGAGCCAACGGCTCTCAGCAAAGGAAAATCGCTCCACCTCTCGGTGGGCCAAATCCTGGCCCGACTCGCCACCAACCACAAAAATCGTCTCCTCGTGCGCCACCGCCATGCACCCAGCCCGGGGCGTGGGCAGACGAGCTTCGTGGGTGAACCACGCCTCTCTCTCCAAATCAAAGTAATCCACCTCCGCAATCGTCTCTTGGAAGGTCCGCTTGACGGCCGCATGGGTCGTCCTCCCGCCCGCTGCCACCACCTTGCCATCAATGACCGCCACATGAAAATGGTCCCGCGCCCTGGGAGCATCCGGCAACTCCGTCCAGCGCCCCGTCTTCCAATTCCAGCGATCCGTCCAAGGGACAAACCCATCCCAATGGCCATTCACAATCCCAGCCACCAGGTAGACCTCCTCCCCCACCACCGCCACCCCAGCCGCGCCTCGTCTCCGGTTTTTCGGAATCCGGGGCCCCTTCTCCCAACTATCCTCCTCGGGATCAAAAAACCAGATATTCGGCACCGGCTTTTCCTTAGGATACTTGCCCGTGAAGGCGCCGATCACGGCAATCCTCCCCTCGATGACGACCGCTTGAAAATGGTGCAATTCCAAAGGCGGCTTGGCCATCGGGACCCAAGTCTGGCTGGCCAGGTCGAAACGATCGACGGGGTTCTTGCGTCGCCCACCCACTAGATAGAGCGACTCTCCCAAGGTCACCATGCTGGCCTCATGCCGCGCCGTGCACTCTCCCCGGGTCGGGAGAGTCTTCCAAGACGCCCCTTCTAAAACCGAAAGCGAGGCCAGAAAAAAAGCCGCCCCCCAGCGACCGACCGCCGGCCGAAGGTATGTCAAAAACGCCATCCGCAACACGCTCCGCCCTCCCCCTCAGGCCTTGGCCGCCTCCTTCCGGAAAAGCGTGGCGCGAGAAATGATCACCATCACAAAAGGCAAGACCGCAATGAGATCGTTGTCCTCCGGGTTGATGGGATTGAAGACATGCGCACCGATCGCCAGCAGAAGATTGAAAAACATCCCGGCGTAGGCCCACTCGCGGATCCACTTCGGCACAAAAGGCAGCCAGAGCGCGAGCGCCCCCGCCACTTTCATGATCCCCATCGGCAAAATGAGCCAGCCGGGAAAACCAATCGCATTGTAGTCACCCTGCATCTCAAAGCTAAAGGCCGCTTCGATCCGCTCACTACCAGCCAAGTAAGTCAAGCCGCCCCCGACCATGAAAAGGGTCACCAGCCCGGTCGAAAGATAGTAAAGAATATTGTTCACCTTCATCCCGCACCAAGGCAGCGCCCCGTCCCCGTCGTCAATCGGGAAAATTTTCCTTCCAATGGCCAATTTTCCGCGAAGAAAGGGCCGCAGCGCCAAAGCGGACGCCAATCGCGGGCAAAGGCCAACCATTCTCCCCGAACTCCCGGCGAGAACTCCTTGCTCAGAAGGGAACCCCGGCCACCTTCCCTCCCTCATGAAACTCGAAACTCTCTGTCTCCACGGCGGGCAAGCGCCCGACCCCACCACCAACTCCCGAGCCGTCCCCGTCTACCGGACCAGCTCCTTTGTTTTTGATTCGACAGAGCACGCAGCCAACCTCTTCGCCCTCAAAGAACTGGGAAACATCTACTCCCGGCTCATGAACCCCACGAACGACGTGCTCGAAAAGCGTCTCTCCCTCCTGGAAGGAGCGCCCGAGCCCGGGGGACTGGCGCACGCCTCCGGCACGGCCGCCGTCTTCAACACCGTCATCAACCTGGCCCAAGCCGGGGACAACATCATCTCCGCGCGCAACCTCTACGGCGGCTCCTACACCCAATTCCACGACATCTTGCCGAAACTGGGGATCGAAGTCCGCTTCGTCGACTCGCAAGACCCGGCCAACTTTGCAGCCGCCGCCGATGACAAAACCCGCGCCTTCTTCACGGAAACCGTCTCCAATCCCGCCCTGGAAGTCGCCGACTTGGAAGCCATCGCCCAGCACGCGCACGACCTGGGCTTGCCCTTGGTGGTGGACTCCACCTTCACCACCCCGGCTATGCTGCGCCCCCTCGACTTCGGGGCCGACATCGTGATCCACTCCCTGACCAAATGGCTGGGAGGCCACGGAGCCGGCATCGGCGGCCTGGTGATTGACTCCGGCCGCTTCTCTTGGGGCGCCGGCAAGCACCCGCTCTACGACGAGCCGGACACCTCCTACCACGGCCTCCGCTGGGGCCACGACCTCCCGGAACCGCTCGCCCCCCTCGCCTTCATCCTTCGCATGCGGACCGTGCCCATGCGGAACCTCGGGGCCTGCCTCGCGCCCGACGCGGCTTGGACCTTCCTCCAGGGAGTGGAAACCCTCTCTTTGCGGATGGAGCGCCACTGCGCCAACTCGCTGGCCGTCGCCCAGCACCTCTCCCAACACCCGAGCGTGGAATGGGTCCGCTACCCGGGGCTTGCCTCCGACCCCGAATACGCCAAGAACCAGAAATACCTCGGCGGGCAAGGCGGCCCCATGGTCGTGTTCGGCATCCAGGGCGGCGCGGAAGCCGGCAAAAAATTCATCGAAGCCCTCGGCCTCTTCTCCCACCTCGCGAACGTGGGAGACGCCAAAAGCCTCGCCATCCATCCCGCCACCACCACCCACAGCCAACTCAATGAAGAGCAGCAGCTCGCCGGAGGCATCCGCCCCGAGCTCATCCGCCTGAGCGTGGGCATCGAGCACATCGACGACATCCTAGCCGACCTCGATCAGGCCCTCTCGGTGGCCGCCACTTCCTGAGCCAGGAACGTTTCACCCCCTTCGCTGGGCGAAGGGGGGAGACTGGCAAAATAGGCCCCCTCCGGAGCCGGCGGGCTCACCCTCAATGAGTGCGAAGCGCTTCTCAAAACGCTGAAAGTGGCCCCCTCCTCGTTTGAGGAAACTCCAGCAGAAGACGGGGCCAAACACGGCTCTCTTTGCCACAGCGGCTTCGAAGCTTCCGCTGACTTCTGTCCCGACTGCGGGCACATCAAACTGCTGCCGAGGGCCAACCCTTCCACGTTGACAGACCCCTCCTGCTGACCGCTTTTGCTACCTGGTCAGGCCCATGGATTTTCAGCGTTATGCCATCAAAGTCGCAAAAGAAGCTGAGCGCTTTTGGCAACGCCTCATGGGCAGCCGGCGCGCCTTGGGACTCTATGTCCTCGGCACCCTCCTCGTCTTCGCGCTCTGGTTCCGGGATGCCTGGCCCAGCCAAGGGTTTCAGGAGAGTGGCTTTGTGGCCATCGCCCCGGCTCTCTGGCCACAAATCGCCGCTCTTTTGTTGGCGCTTCTTCCGCTGAAAGTGCGAATCGCTCGTCGCCTGGGCAGCGCCCTCCCGACGACCGCTCTCTTCAGCACCCTCGGGATCATGCTCTGGCTCCCAGCGGAACTGGCCCTCAATTTCCGCGCCGCCACCGAAGGCGGCTTGGGTGAACCTCCCGCCTTGGGAGCCTACCTCGGCTACCTGGCGCTGGTGGCCTTTCTTCTGGCCTCTCCCGTCTTGATGGTCTGGCTCTACTCCAAAGCCACCCGCCAAGATCGCTACCTCGTCGGCCACCTCCTCCCCCCAGTCGTCATCAGCTTGCTGGCCTTCAGCAGCATCTGGATTGTGATCGACTTGAGCGACAATGGGCCGGACTTCGCGCAAGGGGGTCTCGGCCTCTCCGAGGTAGCCGGTTTTTACTTCAAGCAGCTTCCGGAAATCCTGGTCCTCATCCTACCGATTTCCCTCCTCCTCGGCACCCTCTACTCGCTGACCCGTATGTCGAAGGCCAACGAACTGACCGCCATGATCGGCTCCGGTCGCCACCCTCTGCGAGTGCTGCTCCCCGTCCTCCTGGCCGGGGCCTACGCCAGCTTGGCCGCCCTCGCCATGAACTACCAGTGGTCGGCCTGGGCCCGCGCCAGCAATGACTCCACTCTCAATGCCCTCACCTCGAGGGAAGAGGGGCAGACGCTCATCGAAAACCATCCCTTCCTCAATCGAAGTGAGCATCGAGACTGGTTCATCGGTCGCTTCCCCTTCGCCTTCCACCTGGGAGAGCCCCTCCGCCACGTCATCGTCCGCCAGTTCGACGCCGCTCGCAACCCCGTCGCCACCTACCACGCCACGGAAGTCACCTGGGACGCGGAAACCAACCACTGGACCTTGGAAAAGGGACGCGTCGAGCACTTCGATGGCGAAGCCGTCCCCATGCGAATCGTGCCCTTCACGGCCAGCCATGAACGAGGAGAGGATCGCTTGGTCCTTCGCGAATGGAGCGAAACCCCCTTCCAAGTGGCCTCCAGTGGCCTCCTCGAAAAACACCTCGGCGTCCCTCAGCTGCAAAGCTACCTCATCGCCAATCGCCAAAGCCCGGACAAGCAGTTGGCCCCTTACCGCACCCACCTTCACCGCCTCTTGGCCGAGCCCTTCGTGACCTTTCTCCTCTGCTTCTTGGCGGCTCCCTTGGCCCTCGTCAGCTCCCGGCGAGGGGTCCTCGGGGGCGTGGCCACCGCCATCGGCCTCTTCGCTGGCATCACCATCCTGACCAGCTTTTTCTCAGCCCTCGGCCAGTCCCACGCCCTCCCCGCGCCGCTGGCAGCCTGGGCCGCCAACCTCCTCTTTGGCGGAATCGGGGGATGGATCATCTACTGCCGCTTCGCCAACCGGCCCACTTGGCCCTTCCAAAAACAGAGAGAAGCCAAGCCTCTTGAACCCAGCTCCCTGCCCGAACACTCCCCCAGCTAAAAAAGCCCCCATGATCCAGGAAAAATGGAACCTTCGCCGACGGGGCACCCGTTGCGCGATCACAGAAGAAGCCTTCGCCGACCAACAAATCATCGTGACCGCTCTCTTTGAGGACCCGGAGTCAAACGACCTGCTCCGTCGTGACTACTCGGAAGAAGGCTGGGCTGAGCGCCCCTCTCAGGACCGCCCCTTCTCCTCGTGGCGGAGCGAATTCAAAGCAGACCCCCCGAAAGAAGAAGCCGTCCAAGTAGTCCCGCACGATCCCGAATCCCTGCTCCGCGCCCTCATCGAACAAGACGACCCCCTGACCGAAAACGCTCGTTACATCTTGGCCGTCATGCTGGAACGTAAGAAACTCCTCCGCCCGCAAGACGAGCAAAACCTCGGTGAAACCCGTCTGCTCATCTACGAGCACGCCAAAAGCGGGGAGGTCTTCATGGTGGCCGACCCGCGCATCCCCTTGTCCCAGGTCGATCAAGTGCAAAGCGAAGTCACCGAACTCCTAGAAAACCCCGAGCGCCTCTTCCCCGAACCCCGAACCCCGAACCCCGAAAACTGAAAACTGAAAACTGAAAACTGAAACCCCATGAAATGGCTCTCCCCCCAACGCCCCCCCCTCTACCTCGCCCCCATGGCAGGCATCACGGACCTCATCTTCCGGGATCTCTGCAAGGAGCAAGGAGCCGAGGTCATGGTGACGGAATTCGTGAGCGCGGAAGGGATCTTGCAGGCAGACGAGCGGACCCGTAAATACACCGAATTTGAGGAAGGCCAGCGCCCGGTGGGGGTGCAGCTCTTCGGCGCGGACGGGACCCGCATGGGAGAAGCCGCCCGCAAGATCATCGACTGGAAACAACCGGATTTTATCGACATCAACTTCGGCTGCCCGGTCAACAAAGTGGTCGCCAAAAATGGAGGTTCCTCCCTCCTGCGCGATTGCCCTCTCTTAACCAGCGTGGCCGAAGAAATCGTCCGAGCCGTTGAACCCACCGGCATCCCGGTGACCGCCAAAATCCGCATCGGCTGGGACAGCCAAAGCATCAACGCCCCTCAGGTCGTCGGTCTGCTAGAGGGCTGCGGGATCCAAGCGGTCACCATCCACGGCCGGACCCGCGCTCAGGGTTACAGCGGGGAAGCGGATTGGGAAGTGATTGGCGACTGCGCCGAACTGGCCCGCATTCCCATCATTGGAAATGGCGACCTGCGGAGCGGGCACGACGTGCAACGCCGCCTCCAAGAAACCAAAGTCCGTGGCGTCATGATCGGCCGCGCCGCCATGCAACGCCCCTGGCTCTTCCGAGAAGCCCGCCACTACCTCGAAACCGGCACACAAATGCCCGAGCCGAGCGCCCAAGAACGCTGGGGATTCATCCGCCGCCACTGCGCCATCGCCATCGAGCAAAAGTATCGCCCGACCGAGGAACTCACTCTCATGTCCATGCGCAGCCGGCTCATGGCCTACAGCAAAGGCCTCCCTTTCGGCAAAAATCTCCGCCAGCAATTCAGCCACCTCAGCAGCCTGACCGAGTTAGAAGACATCGCCGCCACCCACCTCGCCGACCTCGAAAAGCGCGGGGAAGCCCTGGCCGCGCAGCTCATCAGCCTACCATCCTAACCGCAGCGCAGCCGCTTTGACCACCTTGGAATCGAGCCTTCTAACTCCGCGACCAAACTTGGATTGCCCCCCACCTCTCCCCGAAAACTGAACACCGCACCCTAGCAAACTCGTGCTCAACACCTGGTTCTTTCTCCTCCTCTTGATCGTGGTCGGCCTCTACGCCCTCAACGTCATCGCCTCGCTCCTGAATCTCAAAGCGCTGCAGCCAAAACTCCCACAGGAATTCGCCGACACCTTTGACGCCGAGAAATACACCCAGAGCCAGGAATACACCCGCGCCCACACCCGCTTCGACCTCGTCGAGAGCACCTTCTCCCTCCTGGTCTTCCTCGCCTTCTGGCTGCTGGGTGGGTTCCCTTGGCTCGACGGCATCATCGCCAGCTGGGGCTGGGGGCCAGTCGGCACCGGCCTCGCCTTCTTCGGCCTGCTCTTTTTAGCCAACACGCTCTTAGGCCTTCCCTTCAACCTCTATGACACCTTCGTGCTCGAAGAACGATTCGGCTTCAACCAAACCACGCCCGCCACCTTTGTGGCCGACTTCTGCAAGAACCTGGCGCTCGCGGCCCTCCTCGGGCTGCCACTTCTCGCGCTCTTGCTCTGGATCTTCGCCACGGTGCCTGCCGCCTGGTTCTGGGCGTGGATCGTGGTTTCGGCCTTCTCCCTGCTGCTAACTTGGCTCGCCCCCACCTACCTCCTCCCCCTCTTTAACAAGTTCCAAGCGCTGGAAGACGGAGAACTGAAGAACAAGATCCACGCTATGGCGGAAAAGTGCCATTTCCCGCTCACCGAGATCTCCATCATGGACGGCTCCAAACGCTCTGCCAAGGCCAACGCCTTCTTCACCGGTTTCGGCAAGCGCAAGAAAATCGCTCTCTACGACACCTTGGTTGAAAAACAAACCACCGGCGAACTCGTGGCCGTGCTCGCGCACGAGATTGGTCACTTCAAGAAAAAGCATATCCACCAGACCATCGTCCTCAGCCTGCTTCAAACCGGCCTTCTCTTCTTTCTCTTGGGTCTCTTCCTGAACCAGGCCGGACTTTACGAAGCCTTCGGCGTCGACACCACGAGCGGCCAACTTCCTGTCTATCTTGGCATTCTTTTCTTCACGGTCCTTTTCAAACCCATCAGCCGCATCATCGGCATCGGCATGAACATCTTCAGTCGCAAAAACGAATTCGAAGCCGACGCCTACGCCGCCGAAGTGACCAGCCAGCCCAACGATCTGGTGACCGCGCTCAAAAAACTCAGTGCCAGCAACTTGAGCAATCTCACGCCCCATCCGCTCCACGTCTTTATGGACCACTCCCACCCCCCGGTTTTGCAGCGAATCCGCGCGCTCCGGACCCTGGCGGTGGCTACGCCCTAGTCGTGGGCAAAGAAGACCCTGTCCTGGGAATGACTTGGAAGAAGGAGCCAGGACGCGCCTCCGGCAGGATTGAGAAAACATCCGGGAAATACTTGGGCGGCTCCAGCCTCTCACCTCGCATGAAGCGACGAAACTTCCTTCTCCACACGGCGGGCGGCGGCTTGGCGGCTGCCGGAACCGCCCTCGGAGCCAACCGTGTCTCGCCACCCCAGCCGGCCACCCCCTCCGAAGTGCAAGGGCCGTTCTATCCTGTTTTTGCGCCAGCCGACCAGGACTTCGACCTCACCCAAGTCGAAGGCTACCCCGTCCAGGCTCAAGGGCGCCCCATCTTCATCTCTGGCACAGTCCAAGACACCTCGGGCCAGGCCGTGGAGGGGGCGACCGTCGACCTCTGGCAAGCCAACGCGGCCGGCCGCTATCGCCATCCGCACGACCGCAATCCCGCCCCCCTCGACGAGGGCTTCCAAGGCTGGGCCATCGTGCCCAGCGGAAAAGCCGGTCGCTTCCGCTTTCGCACCATCTTTCCGGGCGCCTACCCCGTCGCCGAAGGCTGGGACCGGCCCCCTCATATTCACTTCAAGGTCAGCAAACGGGGGTATGAGGAACTGGTCACCCAAATGTATTTCCCGGGACAAGCGCTCAACCAAAAGGATGCCCTTCTCCAGCGAAAGAGCCCGGAAGAACAGCGGCTCCTGATCGCAGAGCGCGTCTCACGCGATCCGGAGACCTATCTCTTCCGGATCACCCTCCAGAAGGTCTGATACCAAGCTGCAGAATTGGCTGGTAGAATGGCCGAGTGGATTTCGGGCCAGACCAAGGCGCCACGAGGGCGCGGTGCAGGCGCCGTAACCGAGGAGCAACCCAGGGCTAGCTCGAAAGACACCGGCTCTCCCTTCCCCGCTCTTCAGCGCCTCTTCCCCAAAACACCTTCCCTCCATTCTACCAGCCAATTCTGGAGGTTGGTATGAGACCAAACTCCGGGATCACAACTCGTCCTCCGCCAGCGGACGCGTTCCCTCAAAGGGTCCCCAGCGCTGGTATTTGGCGTAGTTTTTGTGCCGCTGGTAGACCTCTGGGTCATACTCTGGATTGACCTTCGGAAAGCGAGCTTCCACCTCCTCCAAGTAAGTCATCATTTGCTCAAAGAGTCTCTCATGGGTCTCGGGAAACTGCCGGGCGATGTTGGTGGTTTCACCCGGGTCGTCCGCCAAATTGAAAAGCATCGGAATATCCGGACGCTCATAGAAGTGGATGACCTTGGCATCGCCTGCCACGATGATGGAGTGCGGAATTTCTTCTCGGTAGTGGGGCACATGGAGATAGAGCGGACGGTTTAGGAACTCCCGATCCGGATCTTGGCCAGCCATATAGGCTGCCAGGCTCACGCCATCTATCTCGGGAAGCGTTTCCGGATCTCCTCCGGCCCATTCCACGAAGGTGGGCAGAAAGTCATAGTTGATGACATTGCCTTCGAAAGTGGAGTTGGCTGCAATCCCAGGGCCCTTCACAAACATGGGAACCCGGATGCCCCCTTGCCAAGCCCACCACTTGTGGGCGTGGAGGGGCTGCTTGGTGCCCGGGGTGATTCCCAGCGCGGAGTGGCGGTAGCCATTGTCTGAGACCACCACCACATAGGTGTTGTCCTCGATCCCCAAGCTGGCCAGCGTGTCGAGCACCGCTCCGATGCGACCATCCAAATCCTCTCCCATGCCCAGCCACATCGCAGGATCCTGCTTGGGCTTGGGGCGCTTTGCGAGCGTTTCGTAGTAGGCCTGGAGCTTCGGATGAGCAGCGTATTTCTCAAAAGTTTCCGGCAGGCACTGGCTCCCGGCATGCATGGCATAGTGGGAGATCTGGCAATAGAACGGACGGTCTTGAGCTGCCTGCTCCTTGATGAAGCCAATGGCTTTTTCCGTGATGCTGAACATCAGCTTGGGATCCTTTTCCGCGATCGCGGGGTCCTTCGGAGTGCCCGGCTTGTTGTCGGTATCGCCGTCGTGCAAGACATACCCCTCCGCTCCCGGGTCGCTGTAGAGATGCCATTTCCCCAAATGGGCACTCACATAACCAAGGGGCTCCAGGGCCTCGGGAATGGTGAGGGCATCGGCATCGAGAGACTCATCTGCGATATTGGGCACCAGAGGAAGATTACGGTATTGCGGCCGGGTGTCATAGTAGTCGTCTTTTTGATTTCCGAGAACGAGCGTCAAGCCCGTGCGGGGACCGGACTGCCCGGTTTGCAGGGAAGCCCTGGCCGGGGCGCATTGGTGGGAGCCGTAGGCATTCGTGAACTTCATCCCCTCCCGCGCGAGCTGCTCCAAACGCGGCATCTCCAGAATCGGCATGAAGGAGTTCTCCACCGAATCATTCATTGGAATGGGCGAGCCATTCCAAGCCCAATCGTCGAGGTAAAACAAAACGATATTCGGCTTCTCCTGTCCCACCAGGCCAGTCGAGGCCCAGCCAAGGAAGGAGCACACCAGCAACAAGAAAAAACGGGGGGCAATCATCGCAAAAAGCTTTCAGGTTTCAAAAAGAATCCCTGCCACAAAGAGGCCCCGCAAGCAACCGTCAGACTAAGGCACCGCCTTGACCTCCCCGAAACCTGAAACCTACCAATCCCTCCCATCGCCGAGCATGCGGTGGACTCCTCATACCAAGCTGCAGAATCGGCTGGGAGAATGGCCGAGTGGATTTCGGGCCAGGCCAAGGCGCGACGAGGGCGCGGTGCAGGCACCGTAACCGAGGAGCAACGCAGGGCTGGTTCGAAAGACACCGGCTCTTCCTTCCCCGCGCTTCAGCGCCTCTTCCCCACACCTCCTTCCCTCCATTCTACCAGTGAATTCTGGAGGTTGGTATCAGAGAGAGGAGCGCACTTCAATCGAAACCGCATCGAACTCGCGAGCCGCACCGCCCTGTCCCGCCGGCTGGTCGGGAAAAATGACTCGGGCGGCCGCATAGGGACCTCCATTGGCTGGCGCGAGGCGCACTTTGACCCAGTAGCGGTCTGCCAGGTCATCGCTCTCGTCCGCCAGGCTCGTCCCCGAGTTGAACCTCCCGAGAATGGTGGCCGCTTGGCCGTCCACCGTGACGGAGGTGACCGCAATCTCGTTGCCGTTCGGACGGGTGAACCCAGGCACGACCGGGGTCACTCCCGTGGTGGGCAGCTCCAGATAAAGCGTGTCAAAGCTGGAACTCGGGCCATCACTGTAGCCCCCGCCGAGCGAGGCCTCCTTGGCCAGACAGGCCTGGTAGGCCGCGAGGGCCGCTCCGCTCAAGCTGTTGAGATCGAGGGGACTCTGTTCGTTCTCGTCGAAAGCGGGCCAGCCGACGTTGTAGAACTCGAAAATTGGGTCGTCCAGCTCGCTCGTGAGGTCTTGGAGAACGATCAGCTTGTAGTCAGGGTGGCTTGCGAGGCGGAGGGAGCGCCGGGCCTCGTCCCCGTCATTGCTCTCACAAACGACGCAGCGCCCGCCACTCTCCCCTCCCTCCAGCAGAGGAAGGAGGCTCTCGGACTGGGTATTCTGTGCCGCCAACTGGGGGACCCCCAGCTCGTTGATACCAGCCAGCTCCAAAATCGTGGCAAAGAGATCCACGCAATGAACGAGCGCATCGCTCGTCGATCCCGGCGCGACCGTGACTGCGGGACCCTTCACCAGGAAAGGCACATGGGTTCCCCCATTGTAAATGGAGCCCTTGGAATTCCCGTTGCCATAGGGCGCTTGCACGATGGCCCCAGGGGTGCCGTTGTCCCCCATCAGCAGGATAGTGGTCTGCGCTGGGTCGATCGCTTGCAAAAGCCGCCCCATCTCGGTGTCGAGCGCCTCCAGCATCTTACGGTATTGGAAGGAACTGGTGGACTCCCCCACCTCTTGGGCGGAATAGCCATCCGGCGGAGCCAGCTCTGCCGGCGGATCGTGATAGGGGGAGTGGGGCGCATTGAAGGCCACCCAAGCGAACCAAGGCTGGCCCGCGGCGACCCGCTCTCTGATGAAAGCCTCGGCTTCATTCACTTGGTCGGTGGTGCTGTAGACCGAAGTCGTCTCGACCGATCCATTGCTGTTTTTCGACCAGTTGGCGTAGTTGCCCACGCCTCCGCCATTGATGCCGTAAAACTCGGGCCAGCCCCCCCGGTCCGCATAACCGCTGTCCTCTCCTCCCAGATGCCACTTGCCCACCGAGAGCAGGTCATGCGGCGCGCCCATGGTCGCGAAGATCTCCGGCAAAGTGATTTCGGCTTCCGAGAAGTTGCCGGAATCCGCAGGCATCCCCACCCCATGCTGCCAAACTTGACGCCCTGTGAGAATGCTGGCGCGGGTGGGAGAGCAGGCCGGTTGCGAATAGGCTTGGGTGAAGCGCAAGCCTTCGTCAGCCAAGCTTTGGAGAGTCGGCATCTTGGCCAGGAAGACGCCTGGCTCCTGGTTGTCGAGCGGGCTGGCGTCGTGGCCCCAATCATACACAATCAAAAGCAAGATGCTGGCATGCACCCGATGCACCCCGGTCAAAAGCTCTTCCGAATCGGCGAAGCGCACTTCCACGGCGTAGTCGCCCGGCGGCAAACCATAAGTCTCAAAGTCAAAGCTGATCTCGTTGCGGCTGCTCCGAAAGACCGTCTCTAAGTCCACCTCCACCCCGCCCAAAGTCACCGACCGCGGCCCAACCGCCAAATCCTCCGGCGCCGTTCCCGCCAGGGTCACCACGAGGTCGCCCGGCTCCGTCGCCGGCACCAGAGGGGGAGTCAGGCAAGACCGGACCGCCCTGGCATAGTTGTAAATCCGCACCTGGTCGTTTTGCGGGCCATGCCCAGCCGCATAGTCCGCTGGATTGCCGGTTTTGGGATCACTGCGAACCGCGCCCGCTCCGTGGGCGTTGACCGTGGCTTCCAAGGTCGTTTGGTCGATCGCGAGCGACCGCCCGAAAGTTTGGTAGACTCCCCAAGCAAAGAGATCGTCCCCCAGGGAAGTGCTGCTCCAGAACCAGGATTCGGTCTCGCTCACCGAGAACAGGGGGTCGATCGCGACCGTTTGGGCCGCCGCTTCCTCAGCATCGGGGGCCCGGCTGTAATCGACCAAAGTGTGCAACTGCTTGATGTCGGGTAGCAACCAATCGTCATACCCAGCGAAATCGAGCGCTTCCGCCCAAGCGAGCGCCTCCTGCCAATCGAGGGTCCCATCGCCCTGGGAACCTGCCGCGGGAAAGGCCCCACTGTCTTGCGCCATCCACATCAGGCCGGTCGCCAAATCCGTGATCGTTCCATCCCCGTTGTCGATGAAATTGTTCTTGCCATAGGCCGAGTTCCCGCGAACGCAGCGAACAAAGGCCGTCCCAGTCGGGCCGCTCAGCAAGCCATTGGGATAGCCCTTGAGGCGGCCATCAATGAAATTGAAGCCGAAGGTCGCCGAATCGTCGTTGATGGTCCGTCCCACATAGTGAGTCGATGACCAAAACTGCCCATCGATCGCGCGCTTGGTTCCGCCTGTGCTCGCGGGAAAAAAGTTCGTCACACTCAGAGGGTCATGGATCGTGAAAACCGACTCGTCCAAGTAAGGCCGTTCTATCCCGGCGCGGCTGCTGCCATTGTAGTCAGCCAGCGAAAACAACTCCTTGATGGTCGGCAAGCGCCAATCACTCTCCCCCGCCAAAACCAAATTCTCGGCATAGCTCTGCGCTTCGCTCCAAGAGTAAAAAGCCAAGGGTGGCACCTGCTGCCAAATGAGCCCAGTGCGTCGGTCCGTGACCGTGCCGTCTCCGTTGTCCTGATAGCTCGGGGGAGAAACCGCATAGGCCGCATCCTGCCCGCTGAGCGGGGCTCCATCGCTCGGCTCGGGATCGATGACCTGTCCCAAAAGATCGTAGGAACGGCTCTGATTGGTATCCACCGGCAGATACCCGAAAGTGTCATAGTGGACTCGGAAAAAGGAGCGGTCCGAATCGGACATCGCCCAAGCGTGCGGAGACGTCGCCCCTTCCACCTCAGTCCAAGGGTCCCCGAGACGATCGCTCGAAAACAAGCGCCCCTCACCCGGCCAAGTCAAAAGGGCTTGCTCGCCTTGCAGGGCCAGATCCGGCCTCGGCAGCGCATCGGCCCCAACTGGCAACGGGGCACAAAGAGACGAAACGCAAAGAATCCACTCAGGGGAGCGAGGCAGCATAGGGGGAGGGGGTTGGAGAGTGAAACCTTACCAACACCAGAGGCCAGCAAAAGTCGCATCCGGATTTGGCTCCCCTTCACCCCTTATACCAAGCCGCAGAATTGGCTGGTAGAATGGCCGAGTGGATTTCGGCCAGACCAAGGCGCGACGAGGGCGCGGTGCAGGCACCGTAACCGAGGAGCAACCCAGGGCTGGCTCGAAAGACACCGGCTCTCCCTTCCCCGCGCTTCAGCGCCTCTTCCCCACATCACCTTACCTCCATTCTAACAGTGACTTCTGGAGGTTGGTATTAGCCTGCAGCCAATCGAGAACGCCTTGCAAGGCCTTCCCTCGATGGCTCAGCGCATTCTTGATAGCCGCGGGCAACTCCGCAAAGGACCTCTGGTAGCCGATCGGCACAAAAAGGGGATCGTAGCCGAAACCGCCTTTCCCGGCCTCCTCCACTCGGACCACGCCTTCGACCGCTCCCTCAAAAGAGCCAATCGTCTCCCCGCCCCGCGCCAAGGCCATGACACAGCGAAAGCGCGCCGTGCTCTCTGACAGCCCCTTGCCCCGGAGGGCCGCCATCAGCTTCCCACGATTGTCCGCATCGCTCGCCCCCTCCCCCGCATAGCGCGCCGAGCGGACTCCGGGCTGCCTCTTCAGCGCATCCACCTCCAAGCCGCTGTCATCCGCCAAAACCAAACCGGCCACCTGCCGACTGACACTCTCCGCCTTGATGCGCGCATTCCCGTCGAAGGTCGTGGCCGTTTCCTCCTCGGGCTCGATCCCAGGGAACTCCCTCAAGCCGACCACCTCCACGCCCTCCCCCAAGATCTGTCGGATCTCCTCCAGCTTGTGCGCATTGCCGGTCGCGATCACCAACTTCCACTTTCCCTCGGCCATCTTGCACCATGCCCCTTTGGCCCCTTCTTGCAGCTGACTTCTTTTGAGGGAATAAAATGACCTGCCGAAACGACCAATCCTCACCATGAAGCCCATCCCACTCCTCGCCATCAGCCTACTCCTTAGCGTGAGCAGCCCGGCCGATGAACTCTCTTGGCAAACCGACTGGGAAGCCGCCAAGGCCCAAGCTGCCCAGGAACAGAAAGACCTCTTCATTCACTTCACCGGCTCCGACTGGTGCGCCTGGTGCATCAAACTGGACGAAGAAGTCTTCTCCCAAGAAACCTTCCGAGAATACGCTGCGGAGGAATTCATCCTCGTGGAAGTCGACTTCCCACAGCAAATCGAGCAAAGCGAAGCCCTCAAAAAGCAAAACGCCGCCCTCAAAGCCGAATACCACCCCCCCGGCTACCCCAGCATCTTTCTCACCAATCCCGACGGCCTCCCCTACGCCCGCACGGGTTACCGCCCGGGCGGCCCCGAAGCCTACATCGACTATCTCGAGCTCCTCTTGGACTGGAAAGACATGGATTGAAACTTGTTGCAGTTGCTGTGAGGCCCCGGTCGCGCCTCGGTGCTTCCGGGGTTTTCTTTTTGTGCAAACTGGCTACCTTCCGGCCCTTTTTGCACCGCCACCATGAGCCGCACCCGCAAGCAATTTCCCTTCGACGAATTCGAACCCGCCTGGCAAAAACATTGGGTTCAGGAAAAAACCTTTCGCACCCCCCAGCCCGGCGACCTCGACTTCGACCCCAGCAAGCCGAAATACTACGTCCTCGACATGTTTCCCTACCCAAGCGGGGCAGGGCTCCACGTCGGCCACCCCGAAGGCTACACCGCCACCGACATCATCGCTCGCTACAAGCGCATGCGGGGCTTCAACGTGCTCCACCCCATGGGCTGGGACGCCTTCGGCCTGCCCGCGGAGCAATACGCCATCAAAACCGGCCAGCACCCGGCCCTCACCACCGCGGAAAACGTCGCCAACTTCCGCCGCCAACTGCAAGCGCTCGGCTTCGCCTACGACTGGGACCGCGAAGTCAACACCACCGAGCCCGACTACGTCAAATGGACCCAATGGATCTTCCTCCAGCTTTACCATAGCTACTTCGACGAAGCAGAAAACAAGGCCAAGCCCATCAGCGAACTGGAAGCCAAAGGCTGGAAGCGCGAAGATATCGACGACGTCCGCCTCGCCTACGTCGCCGAAACCCCCGTCAACTGGTCCCCCGACCTCGGCACCGTCCTCGCCAACGAAGAAGTCGAAGAATGGAAAGCGAAAGGCCACACCGTCGAGCGTCGCCCCCTCCGCCAATGGATGCTCCGCATCACCGCCTACGCCCAGCGCCTCATCGACGAACTCGAGCCGCTCGACTGGCCTGAATCCATCAAACTACTCCAGCGCAACTGGATCGGGCGCTCCGAAGGCGCGAGTGTGAAGTTTCAGGTTTCAGGTTCTCAGCAGGAAATCGAAGTCTTCACCACCAGACCCGACACCCTCTTCGGCGCCACCTACATGGTCCTCGCCCCCGAACACCCCCTCGTCGCCGACATCACCACCGCCGAGCAAAAGCAAGCCGTCCAAGCCTACCAACAAGCCTGTGCCACCAAAAGCGACCGCGAACGCGGCGACCTCAACCAAGACAAAAGCGGCGTCTTCACCGGCGCCCACGCCCTCAACCCCGTCAACGACGAGCCAATCCCCGTCTGGATCGCCGACTACGTCATGATGGGCTACGGCACCGGCGCCATCATGGCCGTCCCCGCCCACGACGAGCGCGACTTCGAATTCGCCCGAAAATTCGCGCTCGAAATCAAGCAAGTCGTCCAGCCAAACGACGACTCCGATTGGCAAGGCCACACCGCTCCCGGCACCGCCATCCACAGCGGATTTCTCGACGGCCTCCCCACCGCCGAAGCCAAAATCAAAATGATCGCCTGGCTCGAAGAGAAAGGCCTCGGCTCCGGTCGCACCACCTACAAACTGCGCGACTGGCTCTTCAGCCGCCAGCGCTACTGGGGCGAGCCCTTCCCCATCCTCTGGCGCGATGGTCACCACGAAGCCCTTCCCGAAAGCGAACTCCCCCTCCTCGCGCCACCGCTCGAAGACTACAAACCCACCGGCAACCCCGAGCCCATCCTCAGCAAAGCCACCGACTGGGTCAACCAACCCGAAGGCGCCACCCGCGAGACCAACACCATGCCCCAATGGGGCGGAAGCTGCTGGTACTACCTCCGCTACTGCGACGCCCAAAACAACGACCGCTTCCTCTCCGAAGAAGCCGAGCACTACTGGAGCAATGCCGCCGACGGCGGCGAGCCAAATACCGAAAACCCAAAACCGAAAACCGAAAACTTCGCGCGTGGAAGTGCACTCGTTGACTTGTATGTAGGCGGCACCGAACACGCCGTCCTCCACCTCCTCTACGCGCGTTTCTGGCACAAAGTCCTCTTCGACCTCGGCCACCTCAGCACCCCCGAGCCCTTCCAAAAACTCGTCAACCAAGGCCTCATCATGGGCGAAGACGGGCAGAAAATGTCCAAATCCCGCGGCAACGTCGTCAACCCGGACGAAGTGGTCGGCGAATACGGAGCGGACGCCCTCCGGCTCTACGAAATGTTCATGGGCCCCCTCGAACAAGTCAAACCGTGGAGCATGAAAGGCGTCGAAGGCGTCTACCGCTTCCTCGGCCGCGTCTGGCGCGTCGCCTTCACCGAGCAGCAAAACGGCACCTGGCAACTCAGCGAAAAAGTCCAAGACAGCGACCCCCTGGCCGACAAAAAACTCCTCAAAGTCGTCCATGAAACCATCAAAAAAGTCACCGAAGACATCGAACGCCTCAGCTTCAACACCGCCATCAGCCAAATGATGGTCTGCACCAACGCCTTCACCCAGGCCCAAATCATCCCTCACGCCCTCCTCAGCGACTTCCTCAAAGTCCTCAACCCCTTCGCCCCCCACCTCACCGAAGAAATCACCAAGGCGTTGGGCGATAGCCTCCTCAGCGAAAGCACCTGGCCCACCTGGAACGAAGACTACCTCATCGAAAGCGAGATCCAGATCGTCATCCAAGTAAACGGCAAAGTGCGGGACAAGCTCACCGTCCCCAAAGACATCAGCAAAGAAGACATGGAAAAAACGGCCCTCGCTGCCGATAAAATCCAGCCCTACACCGAAGGCAAAACCCTCCGCAAAGTCATCGTCATCCCCGGCAAGCTGGTGAACATCGTTGTAAACTGAAGCTTTACATGAACCTATCTCAAATTCGTTTGAGGTAGAGTTGAAGAGCTGAGAGCTCGATAAAACCAAGGAAGTTGAGCCATTTGAACTCCCAGCGGGAAGTGATTCTACGAGACCAGCGCATCCAGGCAAAGGTTCTCTCGACGGTGAAGCGTCGTCGCATTCTGCGCAGCATTCGTTTGTCTTGAGTCGGCTTCCTCTTTCGATTCTTCTTATACCAATCCACATAAATAACTAGTATAATAGAGGAGAAGTGTTAGTAAGGAGGATGGGAAGACCGCGAGCGAAATTGGATGTGCTGGGGGAGGCCGAGCGATTGAAGCAGGAGTTGAGGAAGCAGAAAGCCGGGATCGTGCGAGAGCGAATGCAGGCGGTAACGCTGGGGCTGGAGGGAGAGTTGAGTTTGCCGGAAATCGCGGCGCAATTGGGGAGAAGTCGGGCCACGATCCAGAACTGGCTGAACACGTATCGGGAGAAGGGAGTGGCAGGGCTGCGAGAGAGCGGACACCATCGGGCTGGCCGCAAGGCCGCATTGGATGAGCGAGGGTGGAAGCAGTTTCGCAAGAAATTGAACCGTGGAAGCTTTCGCACCGTGCGGCAGGCCCAGCAATGGGTGGAGCAACAGTTGAGAGTTCAACGCAGCGAGGAAACAGTGAGGAGGTGGATGGGAAAGCTCGGGGCGAGGCTGAAAGTGGTTCGGCCTCGCCATCCCCGCAGTAAGCACAACAACAAACAAGCCTTCAGAGAGCAGCTGGCCAGAGTTGGCTACCAAGCGCTTCTGGACAAGGGAGCCGAGCGTTGGCGCCAGCGTCCCCTGCGTCTGTGGGTGGCCGATGAAGCGCGCTTCGGCCTGCAAACCAGCCACCGGCGGGCTTGGGTCAGCCGTGGCGTGCGCGCCCACAAGGACAGCACCATCCGCTATGACTGGCAGTATGTCTGGGCGGCTCTGCAGATCGGGGGAGGAGGCAGTGAGTTCCTCTACACCAACAAAGCCGACACCGAGATGAGCGGAAGCTTCCTGGAGCAGATCAGCCGACGTGATCCCCACGCCATCCACCTTGTCATCTGGGACGGAGCGGGCTTCCACCCCCACCATCATCACGCGTCGGTGCCCGAGAACATCGTGC